>JAEKFU010000109.1 GCA_016522385.1 Pseudomonadota bacterium | reverse complement strand
CAATGCCATCGGTCTCGACGATTTCGATAATCTGGCATCGGCTATTGCCCAAGCTAATGATGAGCCTGAAATCGGCGCCGTGGTAATCACTGGAGCAGGGGGGTTTTTTTGCTCGGGTGGCGATATCAACGGCCTCAAGGAGCGCATCGGTGCCGACGAGGCCAAGCGCCGTGAAGGCATCGACAAGCTGCACGCGATGATCCACATCATACGCACCTGTCCGAAACCGGTCATCGCAGCGATTGAGGGCGGTGCCGCTGGTGCCGGGGTATCACTGGCTCTGGCAAGCGATCTGATCATTGCCGCCCGTGATGCATACTTCTCGGTCGCCTACGTCAAAATCGGTCTGACGCCGGACGGTGGCGCAACCGCCTTCCTGTCTCAAGCCCTGCCGCGACAGCTGGTTGCTGAGCTTTGCATGACCGGCAAGCGGGTCGGCGTCGATCGTCTCTTTCAGTTCGGTCTTGTCAATGAACTGACCGAGCCCGGCGGCGCGCTGGAATCCGCCATGGCCATAGCAGACCAACTGGCAGCAGGACCTGCCCGGGCACTCACCCGCATCAAGGAACTGTCTGATCTCGGGCAGGCCAATTCACTTGAACAGCAGCTGGAGTGCGAAGCGGTGCGAATGTCCGCATCCTTCGCAGACGTGGAGGCAAGTGAGGGCACTAGCGCTTTCCTCGAAAAGCGACCGCCGGATTTTAGCAAACTGCGCTGGCGAGGCCACGACGAATAAGCGCGCGGCCTGGCTTTTCCGTTTGGCCTGACCGGCAAGTTTCGTTATCTAGGTCCGGTATCAATTTAACACATCGGGAATTGGCGCATGGTCGACTACAAGGCTGCCCGCGAAAATATGATCGAATCTCAGATCCGACCCAACGGCATCACCGACAGCCGGGTCATCAATGCCATGGCCGCCGTGCCGCGTGAGCTGTTTGTGTCACCGGCACAACAGTGCATTGCCTATATGGACGAAGACATCACGCTGGATGGCCTTGGCAGCGACACACAGCGCCACCTTATGGAACCGATGGCATTTGCCCGCTTGGTGCAACTGGCTGAAATTGGCCCCAATGATTTTGTCCTCGATGTTGGTTCGGCGACAGGATATTCGATTGCAGTCGTCGCCCATCTCGCCCAGTCGGCGATTGCCATCGAGGAAGATGCCGCCCTGGCTGAGCGCGCCAGTGAAATACTCAATCAACTTGAAATCAGTAACGCCGCGGTGCTCAATGCGGCACACAGCGATGGTTGTGCCGATGAGGCTCCGTTTGACGCCATCATTATCAATGGCCGCGTGCCCTTCGTGCCGCAAACTCTGCTCGATCAGTTGAAAGAGGGTGGTCGTCTCGTTGCAGTCGTTGGCGAGGGTCCGTTGGCGCAAGCCCAGCTGTTCACAAGGCATGGCGACACATTCGCCAAACTGATGAGCTTTGATGCCACGATTTCTCCTTTGCCGGGCATCGAGGCCGATCGGCCAAGTTTCACTTTTTGACACGTAGATCCGGTACCGCTTTATTTTGATTGACAGCATTCTCCGTCATGTCAACCCGATGTGCCTTTACGTGTGGTAACATGGCCGCAACGCAGGCATTCGATCTTTTCTACAGAGCCTGATTGGCCGAATCCGAAGACCACTTCAATAACATGATAATCATGTTGGCCTATCAAGCAGAGAAAGCGGCCAAACATATACCGCAACTTGCGCATCGCATTGCTCGATTGTTCCAACCTGACGTACTCAAATCAATTATACCAGATAGACAGGAAATTGATGGTTATCCACGAGTCTTGTCTATGCTGGTCGGCAGGCGTATCATGTAAGCATCCGGCTGCCAACATGCGCACTGGGCACCTAACTGGCCAATGAGACGGTGATGGTTTGAGTCCTTTCGCAGCGCAGCCGAATTCGGCAGTTTGCCCAACAACGTTTGCCGACCGTCTCTGCCCGCCGGTTCTTTTGCGGCAATGCCGCCGCTGAGGGAGGGAGATGATGGCTATTGCAATGACATTGCAACAGTATCTTGACGACAGGCATGTTACATATGATGTCACCGAACATCGCAAGACGGGGTGTTCGACAAAGACGGCCCAGGCGAGCCACGTTCCTGGCGACAACCTTGCAAAAGGCGTGGTGCTGAAGTGGGATGACAGCTATATTCTGGCTGTTGTTCCCGCGACGCGCCATGTTGAGATTGAAAAGGTCACGGACATCGTCGAGGGTCCGGTGGTGCTTGCATCGGAACCGGAGGTCGCCCGGTTGTTCCCTGACTGCGAACAGGGCGCCGTGCCGGTGATGGGTGAGGCCTACGGACTTCCAACCATCGTTGATGAGCGTCTCGATGATTGCGATGACATTTATTTTGAAGGTGGTGACCACCGGAGCCTTGTCCACATCACCGGAGACCATTTTAGTCATCTGATGAGTGACATGACCCACAGCTTGATCAGTACCTAGATGAGGGTAATTTTTGGTCGAGTAAAACAACTGTCACAAAATCTGATGGTCTTCATCAAGTCGGAGCGGGATGTGGGCGCAAAACCGCATACGCATTTGCTCATCCCGCTCTAAGGTCTGTCGAGATTCAGGTTGTGGCGCTGGCATGACCCCCACGCGCGGGAAAAATTCGCGCAGACCAGCGACGTTGCATACGGCCGAAACAATCTGGGAGGATCATCATGGGAAAATACATCGTCCTGGCAAACTGGACCGACAAGGGTATAGCCAGCATCAAGGAATCGCCGGAACGTGTGAAAGCAGTGCGCGCTATGGCCAAAAACATTGGCTGCGAGATGCAGGACTTCTACATGACGATTGGCCCTTATGACATGGTTGTTACCATCGAAGCGCCAAGCGACCAGATCATGGCCAAATTTGCCCTGTCAGTTGGTCGCGCTGGCAATGTGCGCACAACCACGCTGAAAGCCATTTCCGAAGAGTCCTTCGGTGAGATTGTCACCGATCTGTGAAGGTACAAAGCCGCTGGAAGAGCCGCGGTATGTCCTGAGTGCACGTTCCCGCGGAGGATGAGACTGTGAGATCAATCCTGGTTCCTGTCGAAGAATGCGCAGGCATGCACGCGCAACTGGTGCTGGCCGCGCTGGTCGCCCAAAAGTTTGTGGCTCACATCGATGGCATCGCGCCGTACAAGGTGCTTGACACTTATACGATCGGCAATGGTGTCGTCGGCGTGTCGGCTGAAGCACTTGAGAGATTTGAGCGCGATCAGGAGGACGCCATAGCAAAAGCGCACAAGGACTTTCGTGGCTTCATGCGTGACAGCAAGATAGCCTGGGAAGACCCCTTGAATGTCACAGATCATGCGACGGCCAACTGGTTGGAGGAGCAAAAGGGCGGCGACCAGGCGATTGGCCTGCTGGCCCGGCTTTATGATGTGACAGTGCTGGCGCGTCCGGTAACCAACGAAAGCATGCCGCGCGGACAGTTGCTGGAGACCGTGCTGTTTGAATCAGGGCGCCCGATCCTGATTGCCCCGCCGAAGGCGCCGAAAGATATTGGAAAAAAAGTCCTGATCGCATGGAATGGCAGCACCGAAAGCGCCCGCGCGATAACATTTGCTCGTCCGTTTCTCCATCGGTCCGAACTGGTCGTGGTTCTGACCGTGGAGGGTGGCATGGTCGCCGGGCCAGGGGCCCAGGCGGTTGAGCGAGCGTTGCTGCAGGCTGGTATTCCGGCCAAGGCGAGCCATGTTCAGCCAGCGCAACGATCGATTGGCGAAGCGATTCTGTCCGAGGCGGAAAACATGGATGCCGACCTGGTGATAAAGGGCGCCTACACCCATAGCCGATTGCGACAAATGATCTTCGGCGGCGCCACTAAACACATTCTGGCCGAAGCAGATATCCCCGTGCTGATGGCCCATTAAAGCGGCGCGACGGGGCATCTTGTCCACCTGTTCACGTCTCCGTTTCGCCCGCAACGCATGCAATTTATCCCAATTTCTCATCGACTTAGTCGAATCTTGTTGGGGCAATGTTTGCTGCGCTTGTCTGCTGGATTCTTGATTTCCAACCGCTGCCTCGCCATATCTTTCATAGACGTGCGAGCGCCGACGTGTGGGGTTCGTGCATGTTCTTGCCATGAACACCTCGAGTCGCTTGACGCACATAAATTGAAATGCGCGAGGAGGAAATTATGGCAACTTCCACACAATCTGGCGGCTTCAGCCTTCTGAGGCATCAGGCTTGGGAAGACGGTGCATCGATGATACTCGGACTTCTTGTGGTCTTGTCGCCGTGGCTGTCGGATGCCGCAATAAGCACTACAATGATGACGGTCACCGGCTTCGTCGGTTTCCTGATCGTTGCCATGGCGGGTCTGGAAATGGTTTCGCTGCGTCGCTGGGAAGAAATTATTGAGACCCTGTGCGGCGTTTGGCTGATAGCATCGCCCTTTGTTTTTGGCTATGGCGGCGCGCTCATGTACTGGCACATCGCCATTGGGGCGCTAGTGGCAATGCTTGCCCTGTTCGAGCTGTGGCAAGATTGGGATCGCAAGCTGGAGGCCTAATGCGCCTTTAGCAACCCAAACAACGACAGGCATCAGAGCAGACCGATATGGCAAGCGCATCCGAGATAGGCTGTGTGACGGTTTTCGGCGGCTCAGGCTATCTCGGTAGTCGAATCGTTAGTAAACTGGCGGCTGACGGTTTCACCGTTCGGCTTGCTTGCCGCCGTCCCGATGACGCTATGGGCCATGTCCAGCCGGACACCCATGCCGACATCCAGCCGATCTATGCGGATGTTCGTGATGAATCTTCTGTTGCACTCGCGACAGAGGGAAGCGATGCGATTGTCAATGCCGTGGGCCTATATGTCGAGACTGGTTCTGAAAGTTTCGAAGCGGTTCACGAATTGGGCGCGTTGAATGTGGCGCATCAAGCATTGGCACTGGGTGCAAAACGCCTGGTTCACATCTCCGGCATCGGGGCGAACTTGTACTCACAATGTAGCTACATTCGCGCCCGTGCCAAAGGCGAATTGCTGGTGCGGGATGTTTTCTCCAAAACGACAGTCCTGCGCCCTAGCGTGTTGTTCGGAACCAGGGATTCATTCTTGAACACGCTGGTCAATATTGCGCGCAATTCACCGGTTTTGCCCGTGTTTGGACGCGGCGAGACCATGCTTCAACCGGTATATGTCGGCGACGTCGCTCAGGCTGTTGTCAAAGCTTTGACAGCTCCAGCGGCGCCGGGAGAGATCTATGAACTTGGCGGGCCTCGAATATACAGCTACCGGGCCCTGATCACCCTTGTGCTGACCCACGCCGGACTGCGGAGACTGCTACTGCCGGTTCCGTTCCTGATCTGGGAAATATTGGCGAAGTCGCTTTCAATTTTTCCAAGGCCACCACTGACCACGGCGCAGGTCACCCTCATGAAACAGGATAACGTCGTCAGTGATGGGTCATTTACACTTCGAGACCTCGGCGTCGACCCGACATCACTCGAGGCTACGTTGCCCAGTTACGCATTTTCGCGCTCGTAGCGGCTCCAGTCAGCCGGGGTGCCGAATACCGAACATCTTGTATCCACAACTGCCGCCACGGTTTTGCCGGTCTGAACCGGTTAACCGGACAGAAAATTCTTTGGCGCTAGGGTGCAATTTGCGCCGACGTCCCAGCAACATCGACGAGAGACCCATGCAAGAGACCGCTGCCAATGCGCGCCTGGGCATATTCATCTGCGTGGTTGCCATGGCATGTTTTGCCTGCATGGATGCGATGACCAAACTGGTCATACAGCACTATGCGCCGCCGCAATTTTTGATGATCAGGTATTGGGCATTCGCCATATGCGCGATCATCTATGTGACGCGCACCGTTGGTCTTGGAGTGGCAATGAGGTCCGTCCGACCGGGCTGGCAGTTCGTGCGTTCCCTGATTTTGATCCTGGAGGCCAACGTGATGGCCTTCGGGCTGGCCTATCTGGGCTTGGCCGAAATTCATTCGATCTTTGCCGTCTATCCCCTAATGGCGACCATAATGGCGGCGGCAATCCTACGTGAGCCGGTCGGATGGCGACGCCGGCTGGCCATTGTCGGCGGATTTGCCGGCGCGCTGATGATCATCAAACCTGGCCATGATATCTTTCAGCCCGCTGCCGCGATCCCTTTAGCCGCCGCAGCCCTTTTTGCCACCTATCACGTCGTGACGCGGTTTGTCGCCGATCACGACCGATTTGAAACCAGCTTCCTGCTCATGGCGGTAATTGGTGCGCTTGCAATCACACCACTCGGAATCGCGTCATGGCGACCGTTGTCTGGCGAGGCGCTCGGCATCATCGCCATGATGTCGGTACTTGCTATCATCGGTCACCTGATGCTGGTCAAGGCCTTGGCCTTTGCCCAAGCCTCCACGCTACAGCCTTTCAATTTTTTTCTGCTGGCCTGGGCAACTCTGATTGGTACAACCATGTTCGCCGAGCGTCCGGACGTTCTGGCGGTCGCCGGGACGATATTGATCGTTGCGGCGGGTCTTTTCACCATCTGGCGCGAACGCACCATTGAGGCGCAAGAATAGCGGCCTGCACGGAGGGCGAAACGGACGAATAATGTCCGCCACGATGCGGCCTTGCGGCTGTCGCACATCGCGGTTGGCCAAGTTGTTCCCGCTAAAAGATCAACAATCGAGCACATTGGCGGCATTCTTGGTCCCAAATGCCAGGTTCTACTGATGGTGGTTCGCAAGCAGAAGATTGCGCATGCGGACAATCGGGAAAATTGTGCTGCTGCTATGCCGCGGCTGCCACCGAAGGGAGACGTTACACATGACAAAGTTTCTAGCAATTTCTGCTCTTGCCAGTCTGGGTCTGGTTGCGGTTGCCGGCTACACCACCATGCCTTGGCAGACGGTAAATGCCGGCGACAAGCTGTACGCACAGGAAGACTGCGCCGAAGGCGAGACCTGGAATGAAGCAACCGGCAAATGCGAAAAGCCTGAATAACTGGCTGACATCGTGACCAACTGGGAAGGCCCGCATCACCCCATGCGGGCCTTTTGTTGAAAACTGGCTCTCCTTCGTGGATACCTATCGAACCATGTGAACTGCACCAGGCCCGGAGTATGAGCAACTGATGTCGTTCAGTACTCCTCTAGAGCGTGTCTTTGTCATATGGAACCATTTGACAAAGACACGCTCTAGGGTCCGTTGAAATTCAGGTTGTGGCGCTGGTTTGGCAGGATTGGTAATTCTGTCAAATTTTCGCCCGGAGATCTTTCTTCCGCTCCACCCCTAACTGCGGACGCCTGAAGCTCTTGCGTGCGCGCTCCACCTTGGTTCGGACCACGCAGTTTGCGACATGGTCGTTGATCAGCCCCATCGCCTGCATGAAGGCATACACCGTCGTGGGCCCGACGAATTTCCAGCCGAACTTCTTTAGGTCTTTCGAGAGGGCAATCGCCTCCGCCGAGGTCGACACGGTTTGCGGTTTCGCGAGTTGCTTCGAATCCGGTTCGTAACGCCAGAAGAAGGCAGCCAGCGACCCTTCCTGCTTGATGAGCTCCCGGGCCCGCTGCGAGTTATTGATGACCGCCTCGATTTTGCCGCGGTGACGTACGATCCCTTTGTTTTCCAGCAGACGCACGACATCGCGCTCGGTAAAGCGCGCAATCCGGTCGAAATCGAAATCATGGAAGGCGGCACGAAAGTTCTCGCGCTTAGCCAGGATAGTGCGCCAGCTAAGCCCGGACTGAAAACCCTCAAGGCTCAATTTCTCGAACAAGCGCCGATCATCGTCGACGGGAAAGCCCCATTCGGTGTCGTGATAGGCCAGAAACTCCGGGGCGGCACCACACCATCGGCATCGTAACTTCCCGTCGGGTCCCTCTATCGT
>JAEKFU010000047.1 GCA_016522385.1 Pseudomonadota bacterium | reverse complement strand
GCATGGCATGAATGTTCTTTGATCGCGAGGAAAGTGGCAACGAAACGGAGGTTGGAGTGTGGCGCGTCGGTCGTGCGTTTGGAATGGCGTTGTTGATCCTTGTTGGGCTGATGTGGGCATCGACCGTCGCGCCGTCAGATAAGCGAGAAGGGTTCTTTTCGTCGGCTTTTGCCGGTTCTGCGGTCATTGGCGGTTATCGCATGCAGTGCCCGGGGGCGCGGGTGCGGTTCTCGCGCCACTCGCCCGGTGTCGGCTTTGCAGTGCGCGGTGAGATCGTCTTCAACCGAAAGCTCATGCGCCGTTATCCTGTCGTCACCCAACGCATGATTTTTCTGCATGAGTGCGCCCACCAGTACGTTGGCCGCAATGAAACCGCTGCCGACTGCTGGGCCATACGCACCGCCAAAAGCCAAGGCTGGCTGAGTGAAAGGGGTGTGCACACGGTGTGCAGGTCGTTTGCTGGGTCCAATGGCAGCCGGACACATCTGGCCGGGCCGCAGCGTTGTGCGGCCATGTTGCGCTGTTTTCGCGGTCGCGCTCCGGCGCTGACAGCGGGGAGTGGCGGGATAGTCGGCACGACAAGGCGAGACGCGCGCTAGTCCTGAGATGCCGTGATCACCGTGTGGGTGTCGTAGAGCTCCATGAACTGGGTCACCTTTCCGTTCTTGAACAAAAGCACATCGACCTTGGGAATGGTCGCCGTCTTCCGGGTTCGTCTATCGGTCCAGTGGCTCAGTGTGCTCCTCCTTAGGGACTCGGATTCGCCGCCGGCGGACAGGCGCGTCGGTCGTCCAATCAGGCATGGCTCAGAACGCCGGCGTCCGGCTCCCAGTTCGCAAGGTCGAACCGGCCGAGCTGTTCGGCCAGCTGCCGAAAGACATTGTGGAATTCTTCGCGATCGATCGAGACCTGCTGGATATGACGTTCGCCAGCATCAGGATCGAAGGCCCGCCGGCCATGCAGGACCCGCTGATTGTCGAAGATCACCAGATCTCCCGGCTCAAGACACTTTTCGAATATTCGCTCCGGTGCATAAAGGTGCGCAAGAAAGGCCCGCAGAGCTTGGTAAGCCGGCTCTATCTTGTCCTCCGGCAAGTCCACCGGGGGTAACGTACGGTCAGCAGCCTTGATGCCTCGCACAACTCCCTGGCAGTCCGTGGCGATGATCCGGCCTCTGGTTCGAAAGCGCTCCTCGGGATTGCGCTCGGCCGCCTGCACCAGCGACGTCGTCGTGAGGAAATCGAACGCTTCGGGGTCGCTTTGCCGCAGAGCCTCTGCTGCGGCGATACCGTCGGCAAATATTGATGCTCCGGCGCCGGACGGGTCCGGCTTCAGGCAATGAAACAGCATGATGCCCAGCGTTGCATGGCGAAAGCCTTCATCCGTGTGCGGCGCCTGAGCGTTCGCCGCTGTTGCACCAATGTTTACGCGCGGTCCTTGTCGGTCCTCCGGCAGTGATCTTATGTTGAATAAAGAGCCGTGATGCGTCCTGCGGACCGGGCCGAAATAACCGGCAATGTCCATCACCGTGCCTGGTTCGACACTGACGTTTCGAACGAACGCCAGACCACGGTCGCGGACGTGCCGAAGTATCTCTAACCGAGTAACCGGGTCTTCCAGTTCGACCGCCTCAAACCAATCAAATCGGGCCGCATCGGCACCCGTCCACAATTGCGGTCTCGGTTGTCGCGCGCGTCTCGCTTCAATCGAGGTGCAATTGTCGCGAAGCCAGACAGGATCATGCTGCGTCACACTGTTGTCATGCGACCAGCGAATCTCAATCAAGCCGTTCTCAGATTGGACCGAACCGATAATCGCCACATCGGGCAATTCAGGCAACAGGCACCAGGCGTTGCTGGCCTGCTCCGGCCGACCGAGTGAGGGAAAGAACAATCCATGCCTGAGCCAGATGAAAGAAAACCGGCTGACGTGACCATCTGCCCATACAACCTCAAGAATTCGCCTGTCCTGATCAAGAGTGATCAACTTCGGCGAATACCGCGCATCGGATGTTTCGACATGAGTTTGTGCCATTTGACTGCGCCTCCAGTCGTTCTGCCGCCACCTATCAAGCAATCCATTCTGCCATATTGACGAATGTGGCAACAGCGGCGGTGTTTCAACGCCGACCCGCACGTTTACCCTTCGGCAGCCGCGTGATAGTGTGTTTGATCCATCATTCTTGGGAGGTGATGATGGCGAACTTGATGGCTCGGCTGGTTTTGGCCGTCTCCCTGATTTTTGTCGTTCTACCCGAAGCATTGGCGGCAAAACGCGTTGCGCTGGTGATTGGCAACTCTGGCTACCAGCACGCTTCCCATCTGCCCAATCCCGTCAATGATGCCGCCGACATCGCCGCCGTCTTGCAGCGTCTAGGTTTTGACGTGCGCAAGGAACATGATCTCGACTATCGCGCAATGCGCCGTGCCCTACGCGATTTCAGCCGGCTGGCCGCACGTGCTGAGTTTGCCGTGGTTTTCTATGCCGGCCACGGCATGGAGGTGAACAAGCACAATTATGTCATCCCGGTTGACGCCGAGCTGAAATCGGATCTCGATGTTCAGTTCGAGGCAGTGCCACTCGATCTCGTGCTACATGCCGTTGACGGCGCGCAAAAGCTGAAACTGGTTTTGCTCGATGCCTGCCGCAACAACCCGTTCACTGCTTCCATGAAAATGACGTCGGGCAAGCGTGCCATCGGCCGCGGTCTTGCCCGTGTCGAGCCCGGGGTCGGGACACTCGTGAGCTACGCAGCCAAGGAGGGCACCACCGCCGATGACGGCGCCGGGCGCAATAGCCCGTATACAGCCGCGCTGTTGAAACACCTCGAAGAGCCCCGTTTGGAGATCAATTTCCTGTTTCGCAAGGTGCGCGACAGTGTCATGGCTGCAACCAACGAACGCCAGCAACCGTTTACCTACGGTTCGTTGCCTGGCGAGAAGATCTATTTGACAGTCCCCGGGGCGCGCCCGGCAACAGCGTCGTCTGATTCAAGTGACCTTCAACAGCAGCTCGCAGCGCTTCGCGAAGAACTTCGGCAAAGGGATGAATCAATCAGCCAGTTTGCTGAGCTGAAGACGATGCTCGAACGCCAACAGGCTGAATTCGAGAAGCTCAAGCAACAAACCGAAAAGGCCAAGCAAAAGCTGGCCAACGTACCATCCACCTCGCAATCGGCACCCGATGGCGTGCAAACGCCGCAGGAACTCTTCACAATTGCAAACGCCGAAGCGAAAAAAGGCAATCACGTCCTAGCCGTCGAGCTGTGGCGACAGGCTGCGCTCAAGGACCATGCGGGTGCCATGTACAATCTTGGCATTGCCTATGAGCGTGGCGAAGGTGTTGAAAAAAACCCGTCGGAAGCGTTTCGCTGGTTCTCAAATGCTGCCGACAAAGGCGACCGCGATGGTCTTTTCAAGACCGGCGAGGCCTATCACCACGGCCGCGGCGTCGGCAAGAATATCAATACCGCGTTCGACTGGTACCGCAAGGCGGCTGCCAAGGACCATGTTGCCGCCATGCACAGTATCGCATTGATGTATGCCGACGGCAGTGGCGTTTCCCGGGACTACAAACAGGCGCTGCGTTGGTCGCGCAAGGCAGCCGATGCGGGTCACGCCAGCTCCATGAATCTTCTTGGTGTTATATATCGCAGAGGTCTTGGGGTTTCCCGTGATGACCGGGAATCGGTGCACTGGTACCGCAAGGCTGCCGAGAAAGGCCTCGCGAGTGCCATGTATAATCTCGGTAACATGTACGAAAAGGGGGCGGGCGTTTCGCGTAGTTACAAGGAGGCGGTGAGCTGGTACCGCAAGGCGGCGGAAGGCGGTCTTGCAAGTGCCATGTACAATGTTGGCGTGATGTATCTGAATGGCCGAGGCGTCGACCGAGATTACCGCGAGGCAGTGCACTGGACCCGCAAAGCGGCTGACAAGGGTGATCCGGATGCCATGCACAATCTCGGTGCCATGTATGACCGAGGCCATGGCGTTGCCCGCGATCACGCTGAAGCGGCCAGGTGGATGGCACGCGCGCTCGAGCAAGGCCATGACTTTTCTGTCAAACAAATGGCGAGCAATTCCAGGGCCTGGAACCGGCAGTTCCGCAGGGAATTGCAGAAAATCCTGCGCGACGAAGGCTATTACAAGGGTTCGATCGACGGCGCCTTCGGGTCTGGCACGCTGCAGGCGATCAGGCGCTATGCCGGCAAGAATTGACGCTCGGGGGCGGATTTCGCTGGCCGCGAACGCAGAGTACGGACTTTTGTCAGCTCCGCGCCTTCAGCCGCTTGGCCATGTCGAGTGCAAAATAAGTCAAAATTCCATCCGCGCCGGCACGTTTGAAGGCGATCAGGCTTTCCTCGATGACACGGTCGCCGTCAAGCCAACCGTTTTGGACTGCGGCCATCAGCATCGAATATTCACCCGAGACCTGGTAGGCGAAGGTCGGCATGGCAAAATGGGACTTGAGCCGGTAGAGAATGTCGAGATAGGCAAGGCCCGGCTTGACCATGATCATGTCGGCGCCTTCAGCAATGTCCAGTTCAGCCTCTCGTAGTGCCTCGTCCGAATTGCCGAAATCCATCTGATAGGTCTTCTTGTCGCCTGTGAGGGTGCCCGAAGAGCCCACCGCATCGCGGAACGGGTTGAAGAAGCCCGAGGCGTATTTCGCCGTATAGGACATGAGCTGAACATCGCTAAAGCCGCCGTCTTCCAGTGCCTGGCGGATCACACCGATCCGCCCGTCCATCATGTCCGACGGTCCGAGAATGTCACACCCCGCCTCGGCCTGGACCAGCGATTGCTGGACAAGAACGTCGAGTGTCGCATCGTTTAGGATCCGGCCATCTGCATCGAGCAGGCCATCATGGCCGTGGTTGGTATAGGGATCGAGCGCCACGTCGCACATGACGCCGATCTCCGGCACTGCCGCCTTGACCTTGCGCACGGCGCGGCAGGCGAGATTGTCCGGATTGAGCGCATCTGCACCATCGGCCGTGCGTAAGTCGTTTGGCGTGTTGGGAAATACCTCGATCACTGGGATACCGTACCTAGCTGCATCCTCTGCCGCTTTGACAGCGAGGTCGACACTCAACCGTTCAACGCCGGGCATCGAAGCAACCGGCTCGCGTTTGTTCTCACCGTCAATGATAAAGATCGGCCAGATCAAATCATCGACACTCAGAGCATTCTCGCATACCAGCCGCCGCGACCAGGCGGCCTGGCGCGGCCGCCTTAACCGGGTCGCCGGGAAGCCGGGCGCCGGCACAGCTTGTTCTGGCGCAGTTTGGCTCTGCGGCCGCGACGGCTTGTCTACATCGTCTTTCATCGCGTCTCACCAAGAGGTGGATTTTGTGCACATTCTAGCACAGTTGCAGGCGCTCTCTACTTGCAAATCCGATACCGACCGTCTCGCCCGAGATCGAAATGGAAGTGGTTTTCATGTGCCTTGTTGGCCTTGGGGCCGAGCACGGTGGAGAACAGTTTGCAGGCGCCTTTATGTGCCCGGGTTAAGAACTTGGCCTTTGCATCGACGCCGAAGAACGATCTTGTGCTGCTCCAGTCATCGAGCACGCTGAGTTGTTGACCATTGGCGAGTGTGAATGAGCCGATATCCAGTGCATTGCCGAACGAGTGTTCGCTGATCCGCCCGCCGGCAACCCCGTTACGCGCACGGCATTGGTACGAGGCGAGATTGCGAATCTCGACAATCGGCTGCTCGAATGACTTTCTGGCCGCCGGCTGCACTGAGTCGGTGATCCATTTATATAGCGCTGCGGCCATCGTGCAGTTGAGTTTGGCAGCCGGTTTGACCGTCACGGCACCGAACGAAGTAATCCGGATCGGTGCGGCAATGCCACAGCCGTCCGGTCCGCCGATAGGGTCGACCGGCTTGGCGTTAAGATTCGTCGCCGCCAGAACGATTGCGCAGCGCGAAACGGCATCGGCAACCTGTTGCTTTGACCATTTCGACTTGGTCTTCGGTCTCAGTTCGCTGGCCTCGTCCGGATTTCTCTCGCGCCCCAGATTGTCGAGTTTCACCTCGATCCGCCCGCGCCGGTTGGCCTCGATTCGTGCAGGTGGTTTGGCGGTTTCATTCCCCTTGAGGGCATTCTTGCCTAAGGCCGGTCTGCGTCGCGGCAGTGGAATCTTGCCGACAGGTTGTCTGACGGCGATCTCAACGGCCGGTTTGGTTCTCGGCAGCGGAATATCGACCGCCGACAAGGCGTGCGTTGGGGTTAGGGCCAACAGCAGCAGGGCGGCAAATCCAACTCGCCACCTACGCCAGGCCATCTCGCTCTGCGTCTTGCCGACGCGGGCACTATCACGATCGCACAACTTGACGGTACTCATTCCACGCCAGTATCACTCTTTCTAGACGACGAAACTGTGGCAATTACGGGACAACGGCGCGCATGGACTTTAAATTGGGTGAAGAACAACGGGCCATTCAGGACTTGGCCGCCGGCTTTGCCGCCAAGGAAATGGCCCCCCATGCCGCAAAGTGGGATGCAGAAAACATCTTTCCGAGGGATGTCATTGAAAAGGCTGCTGATTTGGGGTTCGGCGGTCTCTACGTGAATGGTGATCTGGGCGGCAGCGAACTGACACGGCTCGATGCCGTACTGATCTTTGAGGAGCTATCGAAGGCCTGCCCGTCGACCGCTGCCTTTATTTCCATTCACAATATGGCGACGTGGATGATTGAGTCCTTCGCGGATGACGAACAGCGCAGCCGCTTCGTACCTGATCTGTGCGCCATGCAGACCATTGCCAGTTACTGCCTGACTGAACCTTCATCCGGCTCCGATGCCGCCGCACTGCGCACCACCGCGGTGCGCAATGGCGACCATTATGTGCTAAATGGCACCAAGGCCTTTATTTCCGGTGGCGGCAGCAGCGATCTCTATGTTGCCATGGTACGCACGGGCGGCAAGGACGTAGACGGCATTTCCTGCATTGTGGTCCCCAAGGATGCCGCCGGACTGTCCTTCGGTCCACAGGAAAGAAAGCTCGGTTGGCACTCGCAGCCGACCTCTATGGTCATCTTCGAAGATTGCCAGGTGCCTGTTGAAAATCTGATCGGTGGGCTGGGTAATGGCTTCAGGATTGCCATGGCCGGCCTCGATGGAGGACGTCTCAACATTGCCGCCTGTTCGCTCGGGGCTGCCCAGGCAAGCCTGGATCTGGCGATTGACCATATGGGTGAACGCAAACAGTTCGGCCGCCGGCTGGCTGAATTTCAGGCATTGCAGTTCCGCG
>JAEKFU010000026.1 GCA_016522385.1 Pseudomonadota bacterium | reverse complement strand
GTGTGGTACGTTTGACCATGTTGAATCTCCTCATCTTCGCGGGGTGAAGTGTTGGGCTATGTCCATGTAAGGAACAGAAAGGTCGGCCGTTTGCCGATTGCACAGACAATTGGAAACCAATTAAGGGCGGTTTGCAAGCGTCGGCCGCAAAGCCAAATCAAAATGAAACGCTCCAGGGTCTGTTGAGTATCGGGGTTGTGGCGCCGGTTTGACAGGATTGGTTCAGATTTAGGGGTGTGAGAAGGAAAAACATGCTGGCATAATCCATGACGAACACCCCTGAAGATGGGCCAATCCTGTCAAATCCTGCAGGGACGCGGCCCCGATACTCAACAGACCCTAGTATCCCAATGCGCAACCGTCTTTGCGCGGATCAGAGCTCCCGGAAAGTGTTCCACTCTGCCAATCGATGCTGATGATTTGTGCGCCGCCCAACGGTTCGCAAGCCACCGTCATCTTGTGCCCCCATCGCTCGAGGGTTTCGCAGATTGCGCCATCTAGGCTGCTCTCGACACGGACCTTGTCCATGACCGGCATATAGCGCGGTGCATCACAGGCGGCTTGTAGATCAAACCCATGATCGTAAATCGCCGTCAGCACGTGGGCGTGGCCCATCGGCTGGTAATCTCCGCCCATCACTCCAAAGGACAGATCGACCCGGCTGTCATGCCCGACCATGCCTGGCAAGATCGTGTGCTGAGGACGTCGTGACGGCCCGATGGCGCCCGGATGGCGCGGGTCGAGCTGGAAGCCGTGTCCCCGGTTCTGCAACAGAACGCCCGTGCCCGCTGGGCAAATACCGGAGCCGAAGGAGTGGAAGATGGAGTTGATAAAACTGACCACATTATGCTCCGCATCGACCACACTCAGATAGACCGTGTTGGCGCCAGTTGCGACGATCGGCGGCAGATCACACCGTGCCTCGCCAGGCCTGATCCACCCCGCAAGTGCCTGGACCTGCTTCCGGTCGTTCAGTACCTGAAGGAGGTGGTCGCTTCGGTCGCAATCGCCCAGAAGCGCGTTCCGACAAGCATACGCGATCTTGCCCGCCTCGATGCCGAGATGAACGCGCTCGGGCGATAGGAAATCCATCTCGCCGGGTGCGTGCAGCGCGATCAGACGCAAGATCAGAAGGGCGATCGCCCCTTGGGTATTCGGTGGCATCTGGAAGACATCGCGCTCGCCGTACTGTGCGGAAATGGGATTGACGAAATCGCCCGCGGTCGCGGCGAAATCTTCCAATGTGTGCAACCCGCCGAGCGCTCGCAGACCGCCCACGAGCGCATCTGCAACTTCACCCTCGTAGAAGCCCGAGCGGCCCTTGTCTGCGACTATTGACAGGGTTCGCGCCAGATCGGGATTGGCCATCACCTCGCCAACCCGGGGCACGCGCCCGCTAGGCAGAAAGATCGCGCGCGCCGTTTCATCCTTCTTCAGCCGGTCTGCGGAAGTCTGCCACTCATGGCCCACCCGCTCGTGAACCACGTAACCTGACCGGGCATAGCCGATCGCGGGTTCAAGCAGTGCAGCGAATTCAAGCCTGCCGAATGCGTCATGCAAACGCCACCAGGCGTCGACGGCGCCCGGCACCGTGACCGAGTGGGGCCCGTCAACTGGGATCGCCTGAAATTCCCGCTCAAGATACCAACCGAGGTCGGCCGCGGCCGGTGCGCGACCGGACCCGTTGAAGCCGACTGGCGGCATTTTACCTTTCGGTGCATAAAGAGCGAAGCAGTCGCCGCCGATTCCCGTTTCGGCAGGCTCGACCACGGCCAGAACAGCCGCAGCGGCAATTGCCGCGTCCATCGCTGTGCCATCGCGTCGCAAAATGTCGAGAGCCGTCGCGGTGGCCAGTGGGTGCGACGTCGCTGCCATTGCCTCGGTCGCATGGGCGACCGATCGCCCAGCTCTATCGAAATCGCGCATCGGGCCCATCTCCGGCTACGCCCAAAATGGAATTGTGCGTGTTCATCGCTCCAAATTGGGGAACGCATCGAGTGGCTGCTACAACACAGAGGACCTGAATAGTGGCAGGCACCAAATGGGTGAAGCGTTGTGCTTGCAAGGCGCGCCAATATCCCCTGTCGTTAGTTGAGAACTACCATGGGCAGCCCCATAAAGCGATACAAGTTCACAAATTAGGATTTGGTCTATGAACTTGCCCCAAGCGCTGGACCACCACCTTGGCGATTTACCGCTTTCTAACCGATTGAGTGGTTGGTATCACCGATGGATTTCATCAACTCAATCGAGGTGTTGTGGCTGGTTGAACTAAATGGTCGTTCGTTGCTGTCCTCCTGGCAGTACGCCTCACACCTGCCGTTTCATGCCACAGAACAGCTGCGTCGTCGCGTTGGCGACCCGCGCCGATCCGTAAAAGAACGCTACCCCACCAAACAACGCTTTTTGACGGCAACTTCAGGCGCCGCAGACAAGCTCGTTCGACAGAGGTTCTTGCTCGAAGATGATGTTCCGACAATCCTTGATCGGGCGCGACGCGCCTATGAGACACTGATGAACGTTAGTGTAGCTCAAGACTGTCAATATCTCAGTCACTGGCGCCCAAACTGAGTCTCATCCACCATTGTGCAGTTCAACCAGGAAACGACTATCGGCGCTGTCTGAGTAATTTGTATGGGTACTGCTGGCCACAGAAACTCGTGCAGGCACAAAGATAGATGTGGCGTTGCAGGCATCAAAATCGGGTCGAGCGATCAAGCATTTTGCCCATTATCGCGTTTGTTTGCTAACTGCACTCAACCGTTGTGCAACTTCGGGCCAGAATTTGTGGACCCAGCCCTGCGGGGGAAGCATCGTTTCAAAAGGTCAGCGCTGGTGCCCTTCTATGACTTTTGCGATTTGTTGGCCGTCGATCTCGTTCAGCGGCTCTTGTCCGATTGACTCCCGCTCGGCAACCAGTGACAAATTACCGGTCCGGTCGAGTTTGGCTGTGACACGCTGTCGGGTGGTGATGGCGATGCAACCGCGTGCGACGGGTTCTGCAAGTCGCCTATCGATACAACTGAACCTGATCCCGAGAAAATGAAGTGTTGCTCTCCGGCAGCACGATGCTGACGAGTTCAGAATAGATATCGCCTGCGGTGCCACCGCCACCGCCTTTTTCCAGCGGTTCCGTTATAAAGAATTGTGCAAACAAGGTTACCGGTACGTTCGTTTGATGGCCATTCAAGCTGCCGTAGCTGCCGCTGGCAATGAGGGCATTGCAGTTCAAAATGGCGCCCGTGACGAGACGGCGATCAATCGTGTCGCCCGCCAGTGAGGGGCCACCGTAACACTGCGTGCCCGCGGGATCTGACGGATCGCCGACTTCTCCGCCTACAGCTGCCTCGTTGATCAATCCGTTTGCGATTTCGTATTTGTAAATGTCGTATCGGGTCACATTGCTCCAGCCTGATGCTGCGCCCTCAGCCTGATATGAGGGTAAGGTTATGGCCGGAGCCACCATAGAAGGACTTGGCAGAGTGCCACCGGCGCTGGGAAAGTTCGCATTCCAGTAGGCCGTTACTTCGGTTACTCCCCAGCTACCGTCACCAATATTTGTGCACGTTGCAGCCCCAAAACAGGCGTCTCGCGGCAACGCCATGCCATTCGCTGGGTTGGTGTCCGGAATGTACTCCCGGCAAATTTTGTTGGCCTGCGCACCTTGATCCTGTCCGGAGCGTACATTCCTCGCCGGCCGGACAAGCCAGTTATTCGCTGGGTTTCCGGAAATGCCAATGTTGCTCATACTGTTTGGATACAATCCAAATCGGGTGTTCATGCCGTCTTCAACCGGTCCGGTGGTCTGGCCCGTCTTGAAATCGACGCCGGTCCTGGCGACACAGTTTTCCGGTGTACCGATTGCCAATGCTCTTTTGAGTGCTGTTGCGCCGTTGCCAAAATCAAGGAATCCATAGTTTCCGGGACCGTAGCCAGAGCCGCCGGGACCTTCTCTCATTCTGATTTGCCTGCGACGTTCGGCGCGTGTGTCAGTCCCATTCAGTATGGACGCCGTTTCGTAAATGTCCGTGTTGTTGGAAGCTTCCCAGGGATTACAGATCCAAAGCGGTGCTATACCGCAAACAACTTCGTCATTGCCGGCTACCGCCGTCGCTGAAGCAGCGGCAGTGTTGGCGCCACCGATGAACGAGGCAGGAAAGATCGTATTGAGGTTTCTCGGTGCGGCCGTCACCTCGACATAACGGGCGATAAAATCATGGCTCGCGTTGGCCTCACTTAGGAGCGTCGGGCCGCTCGTCGGCATGGGATCATTGTCGCTTGCCGGCAGTGCGCTGAAGAACCGCAGCGTGACATTGGTCTCGTCAATTGCCGTTGCGCCTTCGCCAAACACCTGACTGTTATTGACGAGATTGGCGACCGCAAGATTGGCGCGCTGCATCGAGTTCGGCAAACGATCAAGTTCTGCGGCAGCAGCAATGGCTAGTGCATCAACGCCCTTTTGAAGCGATGTATGCAAGGACATGTACCGGCTTGCGTCAATCGCCAGAAGCGACAGACCGACCAATACGGGCAGTGTAGCTGAAACATAGACCAGGACTAGGCCGCGAACATCATCTGAAAACAGTTTCCAGCCGACATACAGCCGGCTCAAGAGAGAGGTCATTCACGAGTCCTTCGCCGTCGTCACGGTGAGTATTGCGCGCGCTCAGAGATACCCCTCCAAATCCGCAAAGCGTAAAGCTTGTGGTTGATACCCTTGCCGTGTGTCGCTCTAATAGCCGTCGATATCTTCAATCGGCGGCGTCTTATACTTTAGTAGTATAAGCGTGGCTGACCGCACGTCAATTATTGTTCAACGTTTTGCCGACAAATGGTTAAGCGCGTGCCCTGATCAGAGAATGTCGATTCACCAATCTAAGCCGCAGCGATGCTGTAAGGACCTGCTAGCTTTGGAAACATGCACCGTACCGGCGCGTGATATAAGCGCGGGAAGTGCCAATCCCAGACACTTTGCTAAGCCCGGTCCGAAAATCGTCCGTGTCAGAGAACAAGCTTCATGTACAGTCGGGGGGTCAAACGGGGAAGATCAAGAAAATATTGCTTACACGAGAAAAATCAAAACGGCAGACCAGCTTTGCGCACACCTTCAAGGAAATGTTTGAAGTCCTCCTGGTTCTCCAGCGGGAACATGTAGCTCCAATAGGCCTGCCAGCGATCCGGAGCTATTGCGGGCTCCAAATCAAAATCCCGACGCGCCAGCGTTAAAACCTCTTGTGCTGCATTTTTTGCCTTCTCATCAAGGCCGGCCTGAGCAAAGGACGCTGCCAGCCAAATGGCCTTCAATACGCCATACCCCTTCATTTGTCCGAAATGAGCGATGGCGTCCGAATACTGGCGGCGCAGATACTCGGCTATGCAAAGCGTCAGGAGACACGAGTCGGGTGCATAAGGGTTCAGTCGCAATGCATCATTGGTGCACGCAATTCCCTGATCCAGGTCCCCGGTACAGGTCAGCAGCCACGACATGGCGCACAAGTTGTTGTAGTCGTTGGGGTTTGCAGCGAGGGCCTTTTGAATTTGTGCCCTGGCGAGTTCAAACTCCCGCCGCCTGTGATGTATGCTGGCAAGCGTATATAGTGCGGTCGGGTCGCTGTCATCGAGTGATACCGCCTTTTGCGCAAGTAGCAGAGCCTTTTCCAGTGTCTGGCTGAGTGATTTGGAGTGACCCTGCGAATTTTCATACATGAATGTTTGCGCAAGACCGGCAAATGCGCCGGCACATTCTGGATCGAGTTTCAAGCACTGTTCGAAATGGTACCGTGCCTGGCTGACACTCTCCATCGAATATCGTTTGAGACAATGTCGGCCCAGCAAGAGATGGTCATAAGCAGCCATATCAGCGGTTGGTTTTTTAGCGATGCGCTGCTTCTCAGCATCTTCAATCCGTCCGGCCAGCGTTGCCACGATGATGTTCGTAATGTCGTCCTGAACCTCAAAGATGTCTTTGAGCTTCCGGTCAAAACGCTCCGACCACAGGATCTGGCCGTTGGATCCGTCGATCAATTGCACCGCGATTCGGATGCGGTCTTTGCCTTTTCGCACCGTGCCCTCCAGGACATGCGCAACGCCGAGTGAGCGAGAAACTGCCCGGGCATCATTTGATTGTTCACTGACATTCCTGCTTGACGGGCTGGCGATTACGAGCAGGTCGGAAAATCGGGTCAATCCTGTGATGATGTCGTCGCTGATGCCGTCGGCGAAAAATTCCTGCTCCGGATCTCCGCTCATGCTCGTAAAGGGCAATACAACAATTGATGGCTTATCTGGCAGACTTGTATCTGCCGTCGTGGGGATCTTTGGATCGGCTTCTCCATCAGCCCAATGGTAGACGCGGACCGGTGAGGCGATGTTCTTCAACGCTTGCTCTCCGCCATCGCTAAATTTGACATCGACCTTTCCTGCCGCGTGCTCGTGGGCGGTGCCGCTCAGGGCTATGCCACCGGGTGCGGCCCGTTCCTGCAGGCGGGCAGCCAAATTTACGCCGTCACCATAGATGTCTTCATTTTCGATGATGATGTCGCCGAGGTTAATTCCAATGCGCAGTTGCAGGCGCTCGCTTTCAGGTGTCTCGGCGTTAAAAAGCCGAATGTCCCGCTGCAGGGCAACCGCACAGTTGACGGCATCCACGATGCTTGCGAACTCAGCCAGAGCCCCATCGCCCATCAGCTTTACGGTGCGGCCGTGGTGCTCTGAGACCTCCGGTTCAAGGAGTTCGCCAAACACAGCCTGGATCAAGGCAAGCGTTCCCGCCTCATCCTTACTCATCATGCGTGAGTAACCAACCACGTCGGCAGCCAATATTGCTGCAAGTCTTCGTTCCATTCAGGCACTCTCTCAGCCCGTACACTAGCCACTGCGGGGGCAATAATCCATCAACGAGAAATCATCTCAAAAAGATCTTGGTGATACCCCCTACCCTTGAATGTCCAAAATCCTGGGTGAAAAAACTCGAAACGGAACGTTTCAGCCTCTTTGCCGGTTTCGATGCGGTGCAACGCGAAGTTTAGAGTCACCGTATCGGCCTGCGCGGTCTGTGCGTTCAACGTCATCTGAACAAATCGCTCTCGACCTCTCGACGTAAGACTTTCGTTCTTATGGATGATCATTCGGGCCTCTCCTTGAAGACTGACGGCTGGTAACTCCAGTCTCCCTGGTCTGGTCCGAATGAACAACCTATTGAAAGCTCAAATCTAGGGGCATCGCTCGATGTGCCGACGGGAGTTGGCGCAACCAGGGCAGCAGTGACCCGGATCACCGGTCATTCTAGACATCTGCCGTCAGGTCATTGGCTTTCGCCACTTCATCAAACTGTTTCAACTTGCTGACAAGCTCCTCCAGCTCATCCAACGCAATCATGTTCGGTCCGTCTGATGGCGCGTTGTCGGGGTCTTGGTGGGTTTCTATGAATATGGCGGCGATGCCGACGGCAACGGCAGCGCGGGCCAGCGTTCCGACAAATTCACGCTGGCCACCCGATGACGAGCCTTGGCCGCCGGGCTGCTGTACGGAATGGGTGGCATCGAAGACAACGGGCGCGCCGAGACTTGCCATAATAGGCAGGCTGCGCATGTCGCTGACCAGTGTGTTGTAGCCGAACGAGGCGCCGCGCTCGGTGAGCAGGACACTGGTGTTGCCGCTGCCGACAATCTTGGCGACGACGTTCTGCATGTCCCAGGGGGCGAGGAACTGGCCCTTTTTGACGTTGATCACGGCACCGGTTTCAGCGGCGGCGACGAGCAGGTCGGTCTGTCGGCACAGGAAGGCAGGAATCTGCAGGATGTCGCAGACCGTGGCCACCTCGGCGCATTGGCCCGGTTCATGGACATCGGTCAGGACCGGCAAGCCGAGGCTGTGTTTGATGTCCTCGAAGATGCCAAGGCTCTTGTGCAGACCAGCGCCGCGGCGGCTGGTGAGACTGGTACGGTTGGCCTTGTCGAAGGAAGATTTGTAGATGAGGCCTATGCCAAGGTTATCGGCCATTTCTTTTAGGCGACCGGCAATCTCGAAAGCGTGATCGCGACTTTCCATTTGGCAGGGTCCAGCGATGAGCGTCAGCGGCAAACGATTGCCGATCTTCAGCGCGCCCACCTTCACAATGGTCTCAGGTACGTTCATCTGGGGCCTATGGATAATCAAGCAATTTCATAAATCATGCAGGTGCACGAACCATGGGCATAAAGCTTGCCGGACGTGTCGACAAGACGTGCCTCGGAGGTTGCCATGCGACGGCCAGCATGGATGACGTCGCCGCGACAGGTTATGCGGCCGACCGCATCGGTCAGCGGGCGGACATAATTGACCTTCAGCTCAATGGTGCCGTAGCTCTGACGCGCTGCCAGTTTTGTCTCAACAGCGCAGCCGAGCGCGCTGTCGAGGACAGCCGCGGTCCAGCCGCCATGCACGGTGCCTTGCGGATTATAATGGCCGGCAGTGGGAGTGCCCTCAAAGACCGCAAAGCCATCGCCGATGTCGGTGAGACGGAACCCGAGCAGCACGCCGAGCGGTGCGGCCCCCTCCCCGGTCTTCAATGTTCTTAGCCGTTCAATGCCCGGTTTTGTAGTGTCGACAACGTTCATGAGGGTTTCTTAACGCGCCTGTTGTTCAAAGGCTACCGACACGCCAAAGGCATCCTGGGGGGAAACTACAATCCGGCCCGCAAGGCGTTGATGAGAGATGTTGTTGCTGTCGAGTTGATCGCAGACTGTCACAAGCTCGTCGACACCGACGCAGTAGCCAACAAGTCTTGCACCGTCCCTTAGCTCCGGTGCCGCGGTGCCGTAGTTTCGCTCAAACCGTGCCGGGGTGACAGCCGCAATCCGGCCGCGGCGCGTGGTGATGTTTATGCCATCTTCGTCTTCGCTCATTTCGGTACGGCCGGCGATAGTTTGTAGGAATTCGGCGTGGGCGCTCGGATTGTCGCTGACGAGGCACACCTCGGTAATTGTGTGTGCAGTGTTGGCATGCCGTTGGTACGCCGGTCTCCAGAAGTGCTCCGGCGCATGTTGCTGGCAGGTGAAATAGGCGTTGCGCGGTGCCAAGGGGTCAGTGACGAATGCCAGCGAGAAGCCGACGGTGACATCCTCTCCATCGGGAAGCCGGGCAGTTCTAGCGAAATCAAACGGCCGGTATGTCTTCAGACCCGCGGCGGCAAAGCGCTGCTGATCGGCCCGGGCATCGGTTGATTCCATGACCAGCATAGAAAACCCGTCGCCAGTTTCAAGGAAATCACGGTTATGGGCGGCGAAGCTGAAGGTCTCGATCCCATGTGCAGGTATTTCGCTCGGGGCTATGACGGTGAGCAATTCCAGAAAACAGCCCTGCAACTGGATATTGCTGTTACCGGTGCCGAAGGGGTGCAGGGCTTTTGGTGCCAGGGTGAAGCCCATTGCCTGATAGCGCGCCCTGGCAGCGTCGAGATCGTGCACGCACAGGACCAGATGATCAATACCGCTCAACTGCGTTGCCTTGCCGGCCGTTTGACCGTATCGAGTGTGATTGTTTCTTCAGGGAGCGTCTTGACGTTGATATCCTGTTGTGGGAACGGAATTTCAATGTCGGCTTCCTTGAACGCCTGGAAGATCCTGAAGCGCAGGTCGCTTGCTACGAATGCGACCCAGCCGACATCGTCGATGAAAGCACGCAGTTCAAAATCCAACGAGCTGTTGCCGAAATTTCGAAACAAGACTGAAGGTTCGGGGAACGGTACGACATGATCAGCGCTGCGGGCGCAGTCGAGCAGGATTTCCTCGATCTGCTTGGGATCGCTGTCGTAGGAGACACCGACGGTGACTCTTGCGCGGCCAAGCAGTTCATCGTGATACCAGTTGCTGACCGGTTCGGAGATTAGGCTCGAATTCGGTACGATCACCGAACAGCGGTCGAAAGTTTCAATCTCGGTCGAGCGCACGTTGATGCGCTTAACGATGCCCTCACCACCGGTAACTGCGATCCAGTCCCCAACCTTGATCGGCCGCTCGGCGAGCAGGATGAGGCCGGAAACGAAATTGTTGACGATCGACTGCAGACCGAAGCCGATACCGACACCGAGAGCGCCGACAATGATGGCGAGATTTGAGAAATCGAGGCCAGCCGAAGTCACTGCCAGGCCACCGGCCAGCAGGATTCCGGTATAGCTGGCGCCGGTGCGGATGGAGTTGCGCACACCTGAGTCAATCGCCGTCTGCGACAGGACGCGGCGTTCCAGCCAGCTGCAGAACAGCCGGGTGGCCAACATTCCGATGACCAACACCATGATGGCGAGTAGGATGCTCGAAGGCTCGATTGTGACGTCACCGACCTTGAATCCGAAGAACGCCGTGGTCAGCCAGCTGCGGAAATCGATCCAGGTAAGGGTCCACTGGACCAGCACCATCGGAATGCCGAGCAATATCAGCGCCAAATCGGTGAGTGAGCTGAGCAGCAGGCCCAGCCGGCTGATGGCGCGATCACCGAGAGATATTGTGCGGCGCAGGAACTTGCCGACGAAGCTTTCGGTGTCCAAGCCGCTGCGTACAATGGCGTCAATCAAGTGATGCGCCATTACCAGGAACAAAACCAAAGATCCGGTCAATACGACACGGGTGGTGAGATAGTGGGCGAGCGCAATGTGCGCTGTCAGCAGCGCCAGCGCGGCGACCAGCACCAGAACCCAGCCGGCATGGAAGAAATATCGCGTCCAGTCAAAATAATACTTGCGGCCAACACTCTCCACGCCGTCAGCATC
>JAEKFU010000004.1 GCA_016522385.1 Pseudomonadota bacterium | reverse complement strand
GGTCTTACCGGTATAGTCGCTACTGTAGACGCTCTTGAGCTGCTCCTCGCTCGTCTGGAATTCCTGCGCCACAGCGCCGCCAGCGCCTACGAGCAATGCTGCCGAAAAGCCAGTCAGAATAATCGCGATCTTCTTCACAGGTTTTCCTTTCGTGTTGCTTGCCGAGGCTCTCAAGCGGCCATTACGGCGTGTACCAGATGGGTGAGGTGTAGGCGCGGTCCCCGTGGATCAATATCGTGTCATTAGGGGTTTCCGCACCCAGGCAGCACTTCCTCCAGTTATTTGGCGTCCGGGGTCCCGATGTCCTGGGCGCTTGCTGGAATCGCCAGAAATGCGATAAGTTCAAGTGCGGCAAACGGGGCTGATTTGGTGGTCGCGTGACTTTCCTCCCTGTCGCTCCCCGTCGTTTGTTCGAACCGCCTATTACTCGAAAATGTCGAGATGGAATGGCGATGCGCCAGCATCCGCCTGGCGACGGTGGCGTTTTTGATTGACGTGAGGGCACAGTCTACAATTAATCGTTTGGTCGATCGTTTTCACTTTACGACAATATGAGCATGATCCATCCCTATCTATCCTTACGTAAGTACAATATCAAAGTATTCCATAATCTGGTTTAATCGGCAAAGAGGCGGCCAGTGGCGATCCGGGGGTAATGCGTTGACAGAGATTGGCTATGGTCGACTGCGGGACTTGGGCGGCCTTCCCGATCTCTTGATATCCCTTGCCGGCGAAGAGGGTTTGAACCGCGCTTTTCGCGACCAGGATGTGCCGGTCGAACTCCTCGCCGAACCTGACGCAACCGTGCCCATGCGAGATCTCGTTGCGCTCTACCAACGCGCTGCGGAGATTTCCGTCATGCGGTCTTTTGGTCTCCAAGCCAGCAAAGAGTTCGATGCCGATGGGCACGGGCCGGTCGGCCGCTATATTTTGCAAGCGCGCGATCTTTCGGGCGCGCTCAAGCGTTTCCGTGCCGCGCTGCCGTACCACGAGAGCGGCAGCAGTTTGGAGATCGAGGTTGGGGAGAACGAGTTAGGCATCGGCTATCGAAACATCTATCAGGACATGGTCGGTTGGCGACATGCCGGTGACTTCGTGCTGTGCGTGCTGGCGGACGTGATCAGTCACTACCTTGGTGAGGACTGGGCGCCATTGCGGATTGAGACGTGCTACGCCAAGGGGCCTTGGGAGCAGGATCTGGAAGACGTTTTTGCCGCCCCGGTTCGGTTCGAAGGAGACCGGGTCGCTATCGTCCTGGACAGGGAAACTGTGATAACGAGCGGGCAGGCCCCTGCCACAGAACCCGGTTCAATGGTGAGCCTTATTGATTTGCGCCGCCTGGGTGAGACGCTCCCGCAGGACTTTCCCTGTGTCGTGGCAAACATCATCGAGCGACGTCTTGTTCACCAAACTCCTGACCTCGACGGTACGGCGGCGGTGCTTGGCATCGGACCTCGAACACTCCAGCGCCGTCTCGACGAACATGGCCTCAGCTTTCGCGACCTCGTGTTGCGCTGCCGCATGCGCCGGGCACGAGAGCTTCTGGCGGAGCCGGACATCACGGTCAAGCAGGTCGCCCTGGAGGTCGCCTATTCGTCAACACCGCACTTCACGCGCGCTTTCAAGACATTCTACGGAACTTCGCCACAAGAGCTCAGGGGATCCATCTCTTGATGTTTTGCTCCGCGGAGGCGGGACCATATTGCGACAAAATTAGGTGGTTTGGATTCTATTTCAGAAGAAGGTCTGCTATTGGCAGCATAAGAACTTCAACAAACGCCCCTAAATCGGCGACTTTGCAGTTGATAACTGACTTTCGCGGATGACACTTTCGCGTCTGGGTCTGTCTGACAGAAACGGAGGGCCGGCATGCAAGCAATGGGCTGGTTGGCGATCTCATTCTGCAGCGGTCTGGTACTGGGTTCCGCAGCAACTCATGCGCAAGTGAGAAAAGACCCGCCCGCATGTTGGCTCGATTATGCCGACTGTGCACGCCTGTCGAGCGGTGACGAAGCTTGGCGCTCCATTTGCTATGCTGATTTCACCGATTGCGTCGGCCAAAATCCCCTGCCGTCGTGCCCTGGCCAAGGCCACCCGCGACTCTGTACTGACTATGTGGCGGAATGCAACAAACTGTTCAAAGACAATGACGTTCTGAAAGCACAATGTGTGGATGACAAGGATGCCTGCGAGTTTGCCCACGGATGTTGACGGATAGCCTGTCGAACATGGGTTTGGACACGTCGAAGATTGCCAGTGCGCCCTAGTTGCAATGGCATAGAGGGATCTTCTCAAGACCAACCCACGGTACCTCTATTGCGATCCAGCAATCAGTGCGACGGCACGTTTCACAGATACTGGATGATTGCAGCGACGAAATGCGTTACGTAACAGTGCCAATCGGTTAAGCCGTGGTAAGCAGGCTTGTGGTCAACAGGATAGCGGGGGCGTTGATAATGTTCAGATTGATTGCAAGACTTGCGTTGGCGTTTGTCGCAGTCGGCTTGCTGGTCGCTCCTTTTGGCAGCGCCAGGGCGGCGGAAGGCGGCACAAGCCTTTATATACCGGGCAGCGGAGGCGACATCATTGCTGCATTTTCGCCCGAACCAGGGCTTCAGGTTTCCAATGCAGTCTTCGTGCAGACCGGCAGCGTCGATGCGGCGGTTCTGCAGGGCTTGGTCGATTTGGGTCTCGATGTCGATATTGTGCTGGACATCATGGGCGCTGCATACACGTTCGAGACCCCGGTCCTCGGCGGCACCTACACTGTCGGCGTTGCCGTGCCGTTTGGAGGCGTCGACCTTAGCGCCACGGCAACCGGTCCTTTGGGCGGCTCGATCAGCGCTAGCGGAGACACTTTCGCCCTTGCCGACATTGCCTTCGTGCCGTTTCAGCTGAACTGGAGTTTTGAGAAGTTCCACGTCAAGGTCGCCCAGGCGGTCTTTGCCCCGACCGGGGATTACGACCTGTCCTCCAGAATAAATCTCGGCCGCAACTACTGGGCTTTCGACACGGCCATGGCATTCACCTGGTTCGACCCGGCAATGGGCAGCGAGATCTCCGTCATTCCTGGCATCTTGTTCAACACCCGTAACAAGGCGACGGACTATAAGACCGGCACCGAGCTCCACGTCGACTTCACGGCCAACCAGTTCCTGTCGCCGACCTTCGCAGTCGGACTTAGAGGCTACTATTACAAGCAGCTCACCGGCGATAGCGGCAGCGGGGCCGTTCTCGGTGATTTCAAGTCCGAGTCACTCGGCCTTGGGCCGGGCTTCGTGTGGATCCCCGCCTTTGCCGGCGGAAAGCTGACTGTCGTCGGCAAAACGCTGCACGATCTGTTCGCCGACAACCGCTTCGAGTCCGACTACTTCTCGCTCGGCGCTGCATGGAAGTTCTGATGCCCGGCCACTGATACGCATTGTCAATGAGGCGCCTCAAATGAAACATTTGCGTCAGTATTCCCTTGCCTTTTTGATTTTGCTGATGACCTGCGGCTTGCTGATTTCTCCCGCACAAGCACAAGAGACAAAACCGAACATCGTCTTGGTCTTCATGGACAATTTTGGCTGGGGTGAGATCGGTGCCTATGGTGGCGGTATTCTACGCGGCGCACCAACACCGAGGATCGACAGTCTGGCTGAAGACGGCATGAAGCTGCTCAACTTCAATGTCGAGGCGCAATGTACACCGAGCCGGGCGGCCATCATGACGGGTCGCTATGCCATCCGGACGGGAAACGCCGAGGTGCCGCTCGGGTCCGGCGAATATGGTTTGACCCAATGGGAGATCACAATACCCGAAATGCTGTCGGCGGCCGGCTACGCCACGGGCATGTTCGGCAAATGGCATCTGGGCGACACCAAGGGCCGTTACCCGACCGACCAGGGATTTGATGAGTGGTACGGCATCCCCAACTCGTCCGATGAAAGCTACTGGCCGGATAATGATCTGTTCCGCCCGGGCGTCCATCCGCAGGCTAAATTCGAGTATGTCATGGAGGCAAAGCGCGGCGAAGCGCCAAGACAGGTGAAGGTCTATGACTCCGAAGCGCGACTGCTGATCGACCGCGAGGTGACCGACAAGGCGAAAGACTTCATCAAGCGCAAGGTGGGCGGCGACAAGCCCTTTTTCCTGTTCATCCCCTATACGCAGACCCACCTGCCCGTGGAGCCGGAGCCGAACCGCAAGGGAGCGACGGGCAACGGCCATTGGGCGGACGTCCTTGCCCAAACGGATGCCTATGTCGGCGAGCTGCTTGACGCAGTAGATGCAACCGGGATCAGGGACAGTACGATCTTCATCTTTACCGCCGATAACGGGCCGGAGTCGGCGGTTCCGCATCAGGGATTTGGCGGACCGTGGCGCGGCAGCTATTTCACCGGCCTTGAGGGTTCTTTGCGGGTGCCATTCCTGATCCGCTGGCCCGAAAAAATCCCGGCCGGCGCCGTTTCCAATGAGATCGTTCACGAGATGGACCTGTATCCCACCCTGGCCAAGATCGTTGGTGGCATCGTGCCGATCGATCGGATCATCGATGGTGTCGATCAGTCGGCATTTCTGATGGCGCAACAGGAGAAGTCGAACCGCGAGGCCATCGTTGTCTATGTCGGAAAGGAAATCTTCGGTGTCAAATGGCGCAACTGGAAGATGATGACCAAGGAGCTGTCGACGGGTTTCGGTGTTCCCATCAAGGAGTCCCGGGTGCCGGCCTTCTACAATCTTCATCTCGATCCGAGAGAAGAGCATCCGGTGTTGCACGCCCCGGCGAATTTTTGGGTCCGCTATCCGGCCAGCCAGGTTCTGATCGATCACATCGCTTCATTGCAGAAGGAACCGCCGATCAAGCCCGAGACGCCGGACCCCTATACGCCGGCAAATTGACCACCCGGACAATTGCGATGGTCGCTATTGGCGAGCGCTGGCAAACGTGCTTCAGCATGAAACCCTCTAACTGGGCGTGCCGAGGACGACTGAAAGGGCAGCTGGGTGAGTTTTGAATTCAAAACGGCTTTCAACATATGGTTCGCCATCCAGATTGGTATGAAGCGGACGGGTGGAC
>JAEKFU010000001.1 GCA_016522385.1 Pseudomonadota bacterium | reverse complement strand
GCACAGGGCGGCCCCCTTTGCAAGGACAAAGCCACTGTTAGTGGACGATTTATGCAAAACCCTTGCGGGCGGGCCATATTTTGGCGCTTTGTGCGCAAAATCCGACTTGAAGGCGGTGAGCCTGCGGCGCTGGATTTTCCACAAAAATCACTCAAAATATGGCCCGTCAAACTCATGCCTGTAATTGTCGCCACACCCTAATCCGTTCAAGCGTTGGCGGCCACCCCTTCTTTCAGCAGCTTGTAGACGATAGAATCGCTGAGCGCCTGGAACGAAGCATCGACGATATTGGGCGAGACGCCGACAGTGAACCAACGGTCACCATTGTCGCCGCGACTTTCTATCAGCACGCGCGTTGTCGCATCAGTGCCACCATTGAGGATGCGCACCTTGTAGTCGACCAACTCGAGATCGGCGATGGCATTCTGATAACGACCAAGGTCCTTGCGCAAAGCCTGATCAAGTGCGTTGATCGGACCGTTGCCCTCTCCGACCGACATCAGTAATTCTCCGTCCACCTCAACCTTCACCACCGCTTCGGCAACGGTAACCTTTTCGCCGACGGCATTGAAGCGCTGCTCGACGAGGCAGCGAAAGCTGACAACGTCGAAGTAGGACGGCACTTCGCCCATGGTCCGGCGCGCCAGCAGTTCAAACGAAGCATCGGCACCGTCATAGGCATAACCCTGGGCCTCGCGGTCCTTGACGATGCACAACAGCTTGTCGAGCCGCGGGTCATGTTTGTCGACGGGAAGGCCGATACGGTCAAGTTCTGCGACCAGGTTCGACTTGCCGGCCTGATTCGACACCAACACCCATCGCTGGTTGCCGACTGTAGCCGGCGGCACGTGTTCATAGGTCTCCGGCTCCTTGACGATTGCCGAAGCATGTATGCCGGCCTTGGTCGCAAAGGCGCTTTGACCGACATAAGGCGCCTGCTTGTCAGGCGCCCGGTTGAGAAGCTCGTCAAAGGACCGGCTGACATGGGTAAGCGTCTTGAGGGCCTCGGCCGTGACACTGGTTGTGAATTGATCTTTGTAACCCGGCTTAAGCAGCAATGTGGGAATCAGGGACACCAGATTGGCGTTGCCACAGCGTTCACCGATGCCGTTCAGCGTTCCCTGGATCTGGCGCGCGCCGGCGCGCACGGCGGCAAGCGAGTTTGCAACTGCCTGATCGGTGTCATTATGGGCGTGGATGCCAAGGCGCTCGCCGGGCACGATCTTGATCACTTGGGATACGATCGCGCTGACTTCATAAGGCAATGTGCCGCCGTTGGTGTCGCACAGTACGACCCAGCGAGCGCCGGCCTCCAGGGCAGTGCGGGCGCAGGCAAGGGCATAGTCAGGATTGGCCTTGTAGCCATCGAAGAAGTGTTCACAGTCGACCATGGCTTCCTTGCCGGCGGCAACCGCCGTTTCAACCGACTGTCGGATGCTTTCCAGGTTTTCGTCATTGCTGCAGCCGAGCGCCACTTTGACGTGATAGTCCCACGCCTTGGCAACAAAGCAGATGGCATCTGATTTCGCATTGATGAGGTCTTGCAGCCCCGGATCATTGGCCGCCGAGCGTCCTGGCCGCTTGGTCATGCCAAAGGCGGTAAATGCCGCCTTCATCGGCCTGTCCTGGGCAAATAGTTCGGTGTCGGTTGGATTGGCACCTGGATAGCCTCCCTCGATATAGTCGATGCCAATACCATCGAGCATTTCGGCAATCTCAAGCTTTTCCTGTAAGGAAAAATCAATCCCCGGCGTCTGCGCTCCATCGCGAAGCGTGGTGTCGAAGAGATAGAGGCGTTCGGTCATGATATTTCTCCTGGCCTTATGCCATGGCGGGATAAGGCGGCCCGATCTGTAAGGACCGAGTCGGATGAGAGGGATCGCGTCACCGCTTGACCTCCCAGGTTGTTTCGATCTGGCCGGTTTCGGGATTCTTTGAGTCCAGTAGCTGGATACCCATGGCGTCAAGCTGATCCCGGATACGGTCGGCTTCGGGCCAGTTTTTTTCAGCGCGGGCAGTGGAACGGACGGCGATCAGGCGTTCAATCTCGGCAACATCTTGGCCTTGCTCCACTCCTCTTCTAAACCATTCTTCCGTGGAATACTGCAGCAAACCCAGTATGTTCGCCGAGCTCCTGAAGTTGACTCGCTGCTCATAACTGAAGTCCATTGCTGCAGATGTTCGAGCCTTGGCGATCAACTGCTGAATGGTGCCGGGTGTATCTAGATCGTTGTAAAGCTGACTGCCTTGCTGAATGAGACTTGGGCTACCCTCATCATCCGGAAGAGTGTTCTCAACATAGCGATACCATCTGTTCAGGATCTCCTCAGCTTCCGCTAGTCTTCTTTGGGTCCAATCAATTGGCTGTCTGTAATGCGTCATCAGCATCGCCAATTTGAGGACTTCACCAGGCCATTTGCGACCTCCAAAATTATCCGTGCGCAGCAAGTCATGGATTGTAACAAAATTGCCCAGACTCTTTGACATCTTGTGGCCTTCGACCTGCAGGAAGCCGTTGTGCATCCACACATTGGCCATCACCTTAGTGCCATGCGCGGAGCGACTTTGCGCGATTTCGTTTTCATGATGGGGAAAGACCAGATCTATTCCGCCGCCGTGGATGTCGAAGACTTCTCCGAGGTGTTCCTTGGCCATGGCCGAACATTCAATGTGCCAGCCAGGACGACCGCGGCCCCAAGGGCTTGGCCAACCCGGCTGAAGGTCCTCTGATGGTTTCCACAGAACACTGTCAGCTGGATTCTTTTTGTAAGGCGCAACTTCGACGCGAGCGCCGGCGATCATTTCATCGAGCGAGCGGCGCGACAGCTCGCCATAGGATGCGATCGAAGCAACATCGAGCAGAACATGCCGTTCGGCTTCGTAGGCATGGCCCTTTTCGATCAATACCTCGATCATGTCGACCATCTGGGGAATGTGCCCGGTGCAGGTGGGCTCAACATCGGGTGGTAAGACACCCAGGGCAGCGACATCCTTATGGAATTGCCTAGTGGTCTCCGATGTAACCTTGGCGATCGCCTCATTAAGCGGCAGGTCGGGATGCTCCTGTGCAGCTCGGGCGTTGATCTTGTCATCGACGTCGGTGATGTTTCGAACATATCTAACCGATGCCGCACCGTAGATATGCCGCAGCAGGCGGTACAGCACATCGAAGACGATTACCGGGCGCGCATTGCCGATATGGGCAAAGTCATAGACCGTCGGTCCGCAGGCATACATACGCACGTTCGATGCATCAATCGGTTTGAACACCTTCTTTTGCCGGGTGAGCGTGTTGTAGAGCTTGAGTGTCATAGGGTCCCCTGCCCGGCCGGCCTGGGATTGCTTTGTCTAGAATTTAGGAAAAAGCGAACCGCTGCCAGCGCGTGTGAGCTAGCCGATAGTAATGCAGCAAATGCTAATGCTGCGTTGCGGTTTGGTCGTCGACATGGCGCGCAACATGCTGCTAATGACGGCCCGCGTCAAGGGGGTGGGTTACTCCGCGGCCTCAATGTCGCCGAGACTGACGCCGGCGATCTGTTCTTTCTTCAATTCGTCTGCCACCAGGAAGGCAAGCTCGAGTGCCTGGTCGGCGTTGAGCCGCGGATCACAGAACGTGTGGTAACGGTCGTGCAGATCCTCATCCGTTACTGCATGCGCGCCACCGGTGCATTCGGTGACATTCTTGCCTGTCATTTCGACATGGATGCCACCGGCATGGGTTCCCTCGGCCTGGTGTACTTTCATGAACGAACGAACTTCGGCGAGAATCCGGTCAAACGGCCGGGTTTTGTAACCGGAGGTCGCCTTGATGGTGTTGCCGTGCATCGGGTCGCAGGACCATACGACATGGCGACCCTCAGTCTTGATAGCGCGCACGAGTTTCGGCAGGTGTTCTTCGACCAACTCAGCGCCGTAACGGGCGATCAGCGTCAGCCGGCCCGGTTCATTGTCAGGGTTGAGAA
>JAEKFU010000747.1 GCA_016522385.1 Pseudomonadota bacterium | reverse complement strand
GCTCGCTGACGGTTGATCCGGCCTCGATCAATAGCCTGGCAGTCCTGACATGGTCCTGAGGGTGGCCGGTCGTCCAGCCGTTGTTGAGGCCGTACAAGCAGGCAACCAGCGGCGTTGCGCCGAACTCGTTTTTTCCGTGGATTGGCGGGTCTGGGTCGTGCTGGAGAAGAAGCTCAACGATATCGGCATAGCCGTGGAAGGCCGCACGGTCGAGCGGCGAAGAGTCGTGCACACCGACCTGATGGGGATCGAACCCGAGATCGAGCATCAACTTGACGGCGTTTGGATGATACCACCATACGGCCCTGGTCATGGCGGCTGGATCGCTTGAAATCAGCTCGTTGAGGACGTTTTCGTGTTCATCGCAGATGGCATCGACGGCGGCGCGGTCGCCTTGCCAGATGGCATCGGTAAGTCTGGTTGTTGGCCAGGTATGCTGCATCATGAAGTCGACCATGCCCGCATGGTCCCGCATTCGGGCGACTTGGAATGGGGTTGCATCATGCTCGATGGTCCAATTGTAGATGTCGCCCTTGCCGCTGTTGGTCCATTCACCGTCGCCCAGACGGGCATTGCAGCAATCCGGGTTTGCGGCGATGCACCATTCTGCTTGGTCAACGCTGCCCCAATATGCGGCCATGAAAATGTCCGGCTCGGCACCATGATCGAGCAACCGAAACACGACATCGCGGTTCTGGAGTAGGTATTGCAGTGGCGTCGACCCGTGATCGACACATCGGGCGCTCACATCGGCGCCACGGCTTACCAGGAAGTCGACCATCTGGACATCCTGGGCATAGTGGAGCGGATGCTTGCCGTCACCGCCGGGGGCGGTGATGAGGTTCGGGTCTTGTTCCAGCAGTTGGCGTGTCCTGTCCATGTTGTTCAAGCTGACTGCAGCCCAGATATCGACGACGGCGCCACGCTCGATCAACGGCTGGGCAACGTCGGGCGTAACGCCTTCCAAGATGCCAAAGCCGCCGGCGCCCCAGCCGGTCTTCTGGTTGATGTCGGCACCGTGTTCGAGCAGAACATCGACCAGTTCAAGATTCTTGCGGCCGCAGAAGATTGCTGAGCTGTCGAAGGCGAAGATCTGGGCGTTTACGTGGTTGGACAATTCCGGGTGTTCGCCGAAGAGTGAGCGAACGAAGTTGGCGTCGCCACGCTCTACTGCAGTCTTCCATTGGTCGACTGGTGTCGTCATCCGCTCGCTCTAGGCATTAAGGATCAGTCACCGATAATTGCTCAAGAGGGGCAACAATTCGACACTAAATTGTGCCTGATACTCAACAGACCCTGGAGAGTTTCACTTAATGACCGCGTTGCGAGCGTCCGGGCGGTCTTGGGCACGGGCGGCAATTTGGTTCATGCCGTCAGCCAGAGTAGGGCGTTCGACAGCGTAATAGATGCCGAGCTGCGGCAAGTCAGTGTTCTGGGCCGCTGTCAGGGCTGCGGCAAAATCGGACGTATCATGATCTTCCGGCAGATGCCGCACGGACATATCTAGATTCTTGTAGGTCAGCGACGTCTTGTCGAAGGTGACGCAGGGCGAAAGTACATGCAGGTAGGAAAAGCCGCGGTGGGCGATGGCGGCCTCGATCATCTCGGTGAGGTGATGTGGCTTGCCGGCATAGGCCTGGGCAACCCAGCTGGCACCGTAGGATAAAAGCATCATCAGCGGATTTAATGGCTCGTCCATGTTGAGATAGGGCGTCGTGGTCGTCTTGAACCCGAGTACCGAGGTCGGCGAAGTCTGACCCTTGGTGAGGCCGTAGACTCCGTTGTCGGACAGGATGTAGGTGATATCAACATTGCGCCGAGCGGCATGGGGAATGTGGCCACCGCCTATGGCAAAGGCATCGCCGTCTCCGCCGACGACCAGGACCGTGAGGTCGTCATTGGCGACCTTGATCCCGGTCGCTACGGGTAGCGCGCGGCCGTGCAGCGAATGGAATCCATAGGTGTTCATGAAGAACGGGAAGCGCGATGCGCAGCCGATGCCGGACACGCAGACCGTGTCCTTTTGATCGAGTCCGAGCTCTGTCATCGCCTTGGAAACGCCCTCGACAATCGAGAAATAGCCGCAGCCCGGGCACCAGGTCGGCAGGGTGTGCGAGCGATAAGCCAACTTGCCGCTTTGCTTGACCTCCTCCAGCTTGTCTTCCAGATAGACGGGTTCGCTGACGTTCATCATGGCTTTCACCCCATTGCAATCCTATTCGGCGGCAATCAGTTCACTGCGCCCGGCAAGCCGGCGCACCTCATTGAGGATGTCGGCAACGCTCATCGGTGTTCCGGTTACCCGGTTGAGCCGGTGCACCGGACGGTCGGTGGCCCCGGTCACGAGTGCCGCGAACTGGGCCTCGTAATTGAGCTCGGGCACCAGCACCTCGGCACAATCGTCCATGAAGGCGGCAATCGGCTCGACCGGCAGCGGCGACAGCATCACGACCTTCATGGCCGAGCAGCGAATGCCCTGCTTGCGGGCCTCGATCATCGCCTCGAGGATCTCGCCGAATGTCGATCCCCAGCCAAGAATGCCGACATCGATCTCGCCCTTGTCGCCGAAGCGCTTGGCGATGGTGATGCCGGGATGCTTGAGGGCCGGCAGCAGCTTGTTGTGGCGCTTGCCAGTCATTTCCTGGTGCACGCGCGGCTGATCGTTCGGCAGGCCGCGCTCGTCGTGCTCGAGGCCGGTGACCGTGTGCATGTGGCCGGCATCACCGGGTATAGCGCGCGGGCTAATGCCGTCGCGGGTGAACTTGAAACGCTTGTATCCGGTCTTGTCCTGCTGCGTCTTCGGTGCTTTCGAGCACTCCCTGGCAAACGGATTTTCCGCCGGCAACCGCACCGCCTCATAACGGTTTGAAAGATAGAGATCGAGCAGAACGATGACCGGCGTCTGGTACTTTTCCGCCATCTCGAAGGCCCGGCCGGCGCACTTGTAGCAGCCTTCGACATTGGTCGGTGCGAGTACGATGCGCTGGCCGTCGCCGGCCACTCCGAACACGGCAAGGTTGAGGTCCGATTGCTCAGTCTTGGTCGGCATGCCGGTGCTCGGTCCGCCGCGCTGGGAGACAAAGGCGACCGACGGCACCTCGGCCATTGCACCGAGACCCATCATCTCCGACATCAGTGCCAGTCCGGGGCCCGAGGTCGCGGTCGCCGCCCGCGCACCGGCGTAACCGGCACCGATAGTCGCCGCGATCGCCGAGATCTCGTCCTCGGTCTGCAGCAGGCGGCCGCCGCGCTTGGGCAACTCGCGCGCCAGCATCTCCATGATCGTCGTTGCCGGTGTGATCGGGTAGCCGAAGAATGCCTCGATGCCGGCATCGAGACACCCGCGGACGATGGCGGCATTGCCACTCATCATGGTCTGGTCCGAGCGCTTGCCGTTAGTGCGCGAGGGGCCGATCCTGTCGAAATGAATGCGGAATGTTCCGGCACCGGCCTGAAATCCCGCATCGAAGGCGTTACGCACCGAGTCCGCCAACTCCTTCGACTTGCCGGAGAACTTGCCGCTGATCACCTCATGAAATGCGTCTTTAGGCATGTCGTAGAGCCCGGCGAGATAGCCGACGGCGACAATGTTGCGCGATCGCGCGCTACTGGTGATGCGCTCCGAGATCTCACGCAAGGCCACGCCATAGGGCAGATGCGCTGGTTTCAGGTGTGCCGATATGTGGGCGCCTTCCGCCATGTCGGACATAGGCGTGTCTTCATAGATGACCGAGCCGTACCAGCAGACTTCGGGCACATGCGGGATGGCATGCATGTCGTTTAGCGAAACCAGGCAGTCTGAGCGCGACTTCAGCGAATAGACCTGTTCGGAGGTGATCCTCGCCCGCGCAATACATTTGCCGAAGCCCCTAATCTCCGGCGGATAGACATCGAAAGCGATCACATTGTAGCCGGCCTTGGCCATCGCCTGTTTCAGAATATCACCGGCTGCGATGGTTCCGTCGCCGGCGGAACCGCAGATCGCGATCTGAATGTCAGTGCTGGGTTTGGCCATCTTTGTCATGTTGCTCGTCTCCGGCCCTAGCCGTATTGCCAGAACGGCGACTCGATCTCGCCGGTTTCCGTTGTGGTCAATTTTTCATCCGGAAAGGTGCCGATCGATTCATCTCCTCCCGTCATGTTGAAAGCGGCGATCCTGCCCATCTTCTTCACGTTCCGCCATCCGTAGAAAAAGCGGTATTGGTTCTCCTCCGGTGACCAGATCTGACAGACGTCGCCAGCAGCCCAGATACACTTGTCGGTCGACTGCAGTTTCGGATTGACCAGCACGCCGCGCTCGAGGTCGACACCGGCGCCGGCCATGAACGCCAGCGACGGCGTCAGGCCGCAAAACGACAGGACGACGTCGGCGTCGATAGTCTCATTGTCGTTGAGTACGATGCGCCGGGCCGGCTTGTGACGCTCGCCTTCCTTGATCGAGGTAATGGCGGTATCGGTTCTGACATTGATGCCCATTTTCCGTAGGACCGATGCGAATTTCTGCTTCTCCTCAGGCTCCAGTTGATGCGGCCAGAACAGGTAGTCCCGGCCGATCACCGTCACCTTGAAGCCGTCTTTGACTAGCGAGCGGGCCAGATCGAGGCCAATCATGTCGCCGCCGAGCATGACCATGTGACCACCCCTGGGTAGGGCATTGCAGATGGTCTTGGCCTGCTCGTAGGTGCCGAATTTCAGAATCAGATCGCGGAACTGGCTGAGGCTTTCGGGAATATACCGGCCGCCGCCGCTGGCGATTAACAGCTTGCTGTAGGACAGTGGTTCGCGATGGCGCAGCATCAGGATTTTTTGTGCCGGGTCGACATGGGTTACCCAGGTATTGCGGCGCACGCTGATTCTGTGTTTGTCGTAAAATTCCGGCGGGTGCAGCAGGAAGTCCCGCCAATCAGCAGAGCAGCTGAAGATCTTGGGCAGCTCGTAGCGGTTGATCGACAACAGCTTGCCCGCGGTAACCATGGTGATGCGGCTTTCCTGGTCGCGCTGGCGCAAATGCAGCGCCGCCTCGCTGCCGGCAACGCCATTGCCAATGATCACGTAATGTTCGGCTCTTGCCATTCTATTCACACCGATTTCCGGTTCGCCTCAGACATCGTGGTAGAACATCTCGTTCTTGGTGATCGAAATGCACTTGGTCGGACATACCATGTAGCAAGCGCCGCAGCGGATGCACTGGTTGTTGTCAATCCAGATCGCCCCGACCCGGTCCCACTCATCGGCCTCCTGCAGATCGCCGTAGGTGCCGTCTTCCTTGATCTCGACGCCCTCGACCAACTTGATGCAGTCGCGCGGCGCCACCTCAATGCACGCGCGGCAGTAGATGCAATTGTCGACGTCGATGCTGTAGCGGTGATAGCACAGGTAGCACCTCTTGGCCTCTTCGTACGCGGTGTCCAGTTCCATGCCCTTCTCGTCCTCGTTGCACAGGCTCTTGCACCGGGTCTCGGCCTCCTCAGTAGGCATTTCCTGGCGCGGAATGAAGTCGAACGAGCGCTCGCGCAAAGGCTCCTCGACCGGCTCGATCTTGACGACGAGCTTGCGCCGCTCCTTGCCCATCAGCCAGGTGTCGATGTCGATCGCAATACGCCGTCCGTGGCCCACGGCTTCGATCACTGTCGTCGGGCCGTGCACATAGTCACCGGCGGCAAAAATGCCTTCTCGCGACGTCATGCCACTCTGGTCAATGGCAACGCTGCCCCAGCGGTCGAGATCCAGCTCGATATCGAGATAGTCGTTGACGGTGCGCTGGCCGATGGCCACCAGCAAGGTGTCGCATTCTTCCTCGAACTCCGAACC
>JAEKFU010000745.1 GCA_016522385.1 Pseudomonadota bacterium | reverse complement strand
CTCTCGCTTAGCGCAATCGCCGAGAACCGTGACAGCCTGCAGCAATTCGTCGAACAAAACGTCATTCTGGCCGTCGGCAGCTACATCGTGGTCTATGTCCTCACCGTTGCGTTCTCGTTGCCGGGAGCCGCGCTTTTGACCATCCTGGGCGGCTTTCTGTTCGGCCCGATTGTCGCCGGCCTCACGACCGTCACGGCGGCAACGATTGGTGCAACCGCGATCTTCATGATTGCCAAGACATCGATTGGCGATGCGCTGGTGCGCAAGGCTGGGCCCTGGGTGAAAGCCCTTGCAGACGGGTTCAGGGAAGATGCCTTCAACTATCTGCTGTTCTTGCGGCTGGTGCCTTTGTTCCCGTTCTGGCTTGTCAATATCGCGCCGGCCCTGTTCAACGTGCGCCTGTCGACATTTGTGGTTGGAACGTTTCTCGGCATCATACCGGGAACCTTTGCATTCAGCATCGTCGGCTCAGGGCTGGACAGCATCATTGCTGCACAAAAGGCCGCCAACCAGGAATGTATCGCTTCCAAAGGCGTCGAGCAGTGCCCGTTCACGCTTGATGCCGGCGCTCTGATCACACCCAAACTGATCGCCGGGTTCGTTGCTTTGGGCATCGTTGCTCTGATCCCGGTTGTCCTCAAACGTCTGAAGGCGCGCAAGAACGCCACAAGCTGATCCCGCCGCCCTTTGCCAACCACATTTTCCGTTCCCGCAAGGATCCCCCAAGCATGTCCAAAGACAAATTTGATTTCTGCATCATTGGCGCCGGTTCTGGCGGACTGTCCGTTGCCGCCGCGGCGGCACAATTCGGCGAGCGCGTCGTTCTCATTGAAAAAGGCAAGATGGGTGGAGACTGCCTCAACTATGGCTGTGTGCCCTCCAAAGCGCTGATCGCCGCCGGCAAGCATGCCCACGCTTTCTCAACCGGCGTCCCGTTCGGAATTGCCGCGGCACGGCCGAAGATCGATTTCCACAAGGTTCATGACCACATCCACGACGTGATCGCCGGTATCGCCCCGCATGATTCCGTGGAACGCTTCGAAGGTCTTGGCGTCAAGGTCATCAAGGCTGCCGCCCGCTTCCGCGATGCCGAGACCGTGGAGGCCGGCGGCGAGGTGATCAAGGCCCGGCGTTTCGTCGTCGCAACGGGTTCGTCACCCTCCGCACCGCCGATACCCGGTCTTGAGGAAGCCGGCTACCTGACCAACGAGACGGTCTTCGACAATACCGAACTGCCGAAACAGCTGATCATCATCGGTGGCGGACCGATCGGCATGGAACTGGCACAGGCCCATGTGCGTCTCGGAGCAAAGGTGACAGTTCTGGAAGCCTTCGATCCACTGGGCAAGGATGATCCGGATCTGACCCGCGTCGTCCTCGAACACCTGAAGGCCGAGGGTGTTGAAATCCTCGCACAGGCCAACGTCATTAAGGTTCTCAAAACCAATACGGGCATCTCGATCGATATTGAGCATGACGGCGCCAAGCGCACCGTGAAAGGCACGCATCTGCTGGTCGCGGCCGGCCGCAACGCGAACGTCGATGACCTTAACCTTGCGGCCGCCGGCATAGAGTATTCGCGCCAAGGCATTAGCGTCGACGATGGTCTGCGCACCACCAATCGCAATGTGTATGCCATCGGCGATGTCGCCGGCGGCCTGCAGTTCACCCATGTCGCCGCCTATCACGCGGGTCTGGTCATCCGCAATGCGCTGTTCAGGCTGCCGGCGAAAAACCGCACCGACCATATTCCCTGGGTCACCTATACGGATCCCGAGCTGGCTCATGTCGGTCTCACCGAGGCGGAGGCCAAAAAACAGGGTCACGCCGATATCAACGTACTCAATTGGGGTTTCGATGAGAACGACCGGGCCCGCGCCGAGCGCAAGACCGACGGCGTCATCAAGCTTGTCATTGGTAAAAAAGGGCGTATCCTTGGGGCAAGCATTGTTGGCCCCAATGCCGGTGAGCTGATCCAGTCATGGAGCCTGGCGATCAGTTCCGGATTGAAAATCAAGGCCATGATCGATCAGGTTGTCGCTTATCCGACGCTTGCAGAAGTTGGACGCAGGGCTGCAATCACGCAATATGCTGATCTCCCGTCCAATCCATGGATCAGGCGCCTGATTGGAGTGTTGAAGATATTCGGCTGAAGTGCATGCCTGAAGATGTCGAAAAGACCGGTGACGAGGGCGTAGAACGCGAAGTGTTTTCCTCGCCGCGCCCAAGGCCCTGGCGCGGCCTGAGCGGCAAGGTGCTGGCGCTGGCCGTGCTTTTCGTCATGGTCGGTGAAGTCCTTATCTACTTGCCCTCGATTTCCAATTTCCGTGTCAGCTGGCTGCAGAACCGTATCGCCATCGCCGAAGTGGCCGCCCTGGCGGTTGAGGCAGCGCCGGACAAGCAGGTCTCCGCTGAACTGCGCAAGGAACTGCTGCGCGGTGCCGGCGTCAGCGTGGTGGCGCTCAAACGCGACAACACGCGCCATCTCATGCTGCAGACCGATGACGTTCTGACCGTCGCCAAGAGCTTCGACTTGCGCGTCACCAACTGGATGATGATGGTCCACGATGCGTTTGAAGTGTTGATCAGCGGCGGCAATCGAACCATCCGCGTGGTCGATGTTCCGCCCAACATGTCCGGCGATTTCATCGACATCACCATGGATGAAACGCCCTTGCGGACGGCCATGCTCACCTATTCCGGCAACATTTTGACGCTGTCCGTCATCCTGTCGCTGTTTGTCGCCGCACTGGCTTTCCTTGCCTTCAACCAGGTGCTGGTCCAGCCGATCCGCCGGCTGACCACCAACATGTTGCAGTTTGCCCACCAGCCGGAGGATACCTCGAACATCATCCTGCCGACCGATCGTCAGGATGAAATCGGCGTTGCCGAACGTGAATTGCAGCACATGCAGAGCGAACTTACCGGCATGCTGCAGCAGAAAAACCGTCTTGCCGCATTGGGGCTGGCCGTCTCCAAGGTCAGCCATGACCTGCGCAACATGCTGGCCTCGGCCCAGTTGATCTCCGACCGCCTGGCCACGGTTAACGATCCCACGGTCAAGAAATTCACCCCCAAACTGATCTCCTCGCTCGACCGGGCGATCGACTTTTGTGCCCAGACGCTCAAGTTTGGCCGTGCCGAGGAAGCACCGCCGCGCCGCGACCGCTTTGAGCTGCGCAAGCTTGTCGATGAGGTGGTCGAAACGGCTGTGGTTCAAGCCTCAAGCCACATCGTGCTGTTCAACGACGTTGGCCGCGATATCGAGATCGACGCCGACCGCGAGCACCTGTTTCGCATATTGATGAATATCGTGCGCAACGCCGTGCAGGCGTTGCAGACCGCCGCGGCCGACGTGGATGTGGAGGGCGAAGGCAAGGTGCGGCTGAAAGCCTGGCGCGAGGGCGCACGCACCACAATCGAGATCAGCGACAACGGCCCCGGCGTGCCCGAAAAGGCCCGTCAGCACCTGTTCGAGGCGTTTCGCGGGTCAGCCAGAAGCGGTGGCACCGGTCTCGGCCTGACGATCGCCAACGAACTGGCCCATGCCCATGGCGGCGAGATCCGCCTGTTGTCCGATAATA
>JAEKFU010000604.1 GCA_016522385.1 Pseudomonadota bacterium | reverse complement strand
AGATCACTTTTGGTCAAGCTGTTGTCAGTACCACATACCCATGCGGTGCCAGTGGATGCGCGGCGGGCGTACGACCGGAATGATCGAGCGTCCTGGCTGGTGATGGATGTCGAGCGCGGTGATTTGTGGTGCTGCGTCTTTCCGCAATGACATGAGGCGCTCAACGCGATCTGCTGTCTTGGGGTGTGAGCGCAGCAGCGACGGTTCAGGCGTGCGGCCGCCCGGCAGGACGAGGCCTTCCCACAGCCGGCCCTGCTTACGTTCTAGCGTCAAAAGTGCGGTGGCAAGGCCTACCGGGTCGCCGGTCAGGCCGGCGGCATCGAGGTCGGCGTCGTATTCACGGGCGCGCGACAAGGCCAGCTGCAAGAGGCCGCCGATGGTTGGGGCGAGGAGCAAAAAGATCAGGCCGAGCCAAGGCACTTTGATCCCGGCTGCGAGCATGGCGGGGATGGAGAATATCAGTCCGAATAGGCCGAAAGTGGCCATAAAGCTGGTGATACGGTTAAGGATGTCGCCCAGTGCCATGACCTTAAGATCGCCATTGCGGATGTGCGAGATCTCATGTGCAAGGACGCCGGCCAGCTGGCGCAGGGTGAGGCCGCGTAGCAACCCGTCGGTGACGGCAATGGCTGAGTCTTGCGGCCGTCCGACAGCAAATGCATTCATCATCTGGCTTGGCACATAATGCAGAGTGGGGATTGCCGGCAGGTCTGCACGGGCGGTGAGCTGGCGCATAATGGATTGTAGCTCGGGCAGTTCGCCTGCCACCAGTGGGCGGGCCTTGTAGAGTCTGAGGACCAATCTGGGCGAGGCCTTGCTGGCCGACCACAGGCCCACAGCGCCGAAGATCGCTGCCCAGATTATGCCGCCGAGACCGTAGACCGTCCAGGCGATGACGGCCATCAATATTCCGGCACCGAATATCAGCAGCCAAGTGTGCAGGGTGTTGCGCAGGTTGTGGCGGCGCTGTTGGTCCTGGTCGAGCGGTGCAACGAGATGCGGCATACGAGAAAGATAGTCGCGCGGCTAGGAGATTTCTATCCTTTGCCGTCGCCCTTATCAAAACTTACGATCTCGCGCAGGAAGTCGCCAAGGGCGGGTTTTGCGCCGGTGATGAAGGGCAATGGGCGACACAGATCCAGGGCGGCCAGGCCAATGCGAGCGGTAAGGATACCGTTTACTGCACCCTCGCCGAAGCGTGATGACAGACGGCCGATCAGGCCTTTGCCGATTACCTGCTGGATCAGGTTGTCCGACAGGGCAAGACCGCCGGTGACGGCGAGGTGGCCGATAACCATGCGGGCGAGCCTGAAGGTGCCAAAGGCACCGGGCCGGCCACCATAGGCTGCTGCGATGGCGCGCAGCATTTTCAGATTCTGCTGCGCGACCAGCAGAATATCCAGCGCGGCGACGGGAGTGACGGCGGTGATGAGGGCGACCCGGCGGGCCGAACGGGCGATAATGCGCCCGGCAGTCTCATCGAGCCCAGCCATCAGATCGCGCTCGATCAGCCGCATGCGATCGGCCGGATCAATGATATCCTCAAGGCTGTCCTTCAGACGGGCAAGACCCCAGGCAGTGTCGGCGCGTCCGGCATAGATGCCGCGCAATGCGGCGAGTACCGATGCTGCCGCGCTTCTGTCATCGCCGCTAACGGCGCGGGCAGCATCGCGCTGGATGGTCTCCAGTTTTCGCAGACGAAACAGGCCGGCCAACTCACGGATAGTAATGGCCAGCAGTGCGAAGGCAGCGACAGCGAGAACACCTGTACCGATCCAGCCGAGCAGTTCTGAACGCTCAAAGAGGTTTTCGATGAGGCCGGTAACGGCAAGTCCGGCCCACAACGTAAACAGGGCCGCCAGACTTGATGTAAGAAGTGAGGCCCAGCGGATGGCGCGGGCAACACCTGTCGCCGGCTGGCGGGCGGGTACCAGCGGGCCATCGTCCGGCTCCGGCTCGATTTGGATCTCCGGTACGGTCAAGGCGCGCGGCTTGCGCTTGGCCGGAGTCTTTGCGGCTTTCGGCCTTGCCGGTGCTGGGTCAATGCGGAAGGCAGCCGGTTTTCTCCTGTTTCCCGTCATGCGAACTGATCTCCGATAAGAAATTCCAGCGCCCTGTCGAGACGGATCTGAGGGAAGCAGCCATGTGCCTGCAGTGCTTTGGCAGGGGCTGTTTCCGGCGGGCGGAAGCGCGCGAATTTCAGCGCACCGGTGAACGAGCCGTCAAAGGCCGCCGTGGCATCATCGGGCAGATCGCCGGGAAAGATGGCGGCTTCGGCAATACCGTCGAACTTGTCCTTGCCGATCGCCTCGCCGGCCTTCGGAATGCCGATGATGCAGGGCAGGTCTTCACCGTTCTGGCTGACTATCGCCTCGCGCGTGGCGCGAATGGCAGCCAGAGCAGCGGCATCGATGCGAGCACCAGCGATCTCGGCCCGGCCGCTGGCGTCGGCAACGATTTCGGCCATGATGTTTTCCAGTCGATCGTGGCTGTCGTGGTGCAGCAGGTCGGCCTTGGTGGCAGCAAACAGGATGCGGTCAATCTTGCGGGCAAACAGGCCGGTCAGCCTACCGGCGCCGCCAAGACGGAAGCAGCCGAGAACTTTGGTCAATGCTGCTTTCAGATCGGCGACAGCTTCGGGACCAGTGTTGAGGGCATTCAGCACATCGACGAGCACGATCTGGCGGTCGAGGCGCGCGAAATGGTCATAAAAGAACGGTCGTGCGATCCGGTCTACGTAGGACTGGTAGCGCCGTTCCATCATCGCCCACAACGAGCCTGCGGGGGCACGTTCGCCGGTCGGCACATCGAGCGGTGCAAATGTGAGGAGCGGTGAGCCTTCCAGGTCGCCTGCCATCAGGAAACGTCCCGGCGCAAGGGTCGACGGCTGCACGGAAGCTTCGCGGATGGTGGCGAGAAAGCCGGTGAAAAGGTGTGCAGCCATGCGAGCGTCCGCCTCATCGGCATCGTCTAACGGCTTGAGCGTCTGCAGATGTGTATGCCACTCATTCGCGTGGTGACTTCGTGGTGGCTTGCGGCTGGCCGAGAGCACGTCGGCTGACCATGCCTCGTAGGTCTGGTCGAGCAAAGGCAAGTCGAGCAGCCATTCTCCAGGATAGTCGATGATGTCGATATGCAGCCTACCACCGTGGGTGGTGCGGGAAATCAGGCTTTCAGCATTATATTCAATCGTCAGTCGCAATTGGCTCATGCGCCGGGTGCTTTCGGGCCAGCGGCGGTCCTTGCCGGTCAGGGCCTCTATGTGATCTTCATAGGCAAAGCGGGGCAACGCATCATTGGGCTGTGGCTCGAGATAGGTGCGCGTGATGCGGCCTTCAGCTGAGGCATTGAACAGTGGCAGGCGGCCGCCATGCAGAAGATTGTGAACCAATGCGGTAATGAACACCGTCTTGCCGGCCCGCGATAGCCCGGTCACCCCGAGACGCACCTTGGGGCTGACGATGCCGGACGCCGCATCGGCCATCGAGCCGAACGCAATACGGGTTTCATCGAAAATACCGGAGAATTTCATGAAAACCTTGGGGGTTGATGCGGACTAGGTTCTATATGGTGCCGAAGTGGAGCCTTATGGAGGATTCGAATCCGAAAACCGCTATAACCATTTGAAATATAAGAATAAAATATTCTCTAGCCGTGTGAATGTTTTAAGTGGGGTTTTGTGACATCTCAATCCTCAAGTTTTTTTGGGCGGATAAAACTGGTCAAAATTCCCGTCGAGGGAGCGATCTCATGCCAAGCTACTATCTCAAAATCAATCACCGCTAAGGCGGCGGTGGGATATTTGCGTTGCAGACCGGCAAGTGCAGCCGGGTCGCCTGTACCGACGAGCAGGTTCGCGAGGCCTTCGATTGAAGGGTTATGGCCGACCAGCATCAGCGTCTGGACATCGCCGCCGCTTTGCCGAATGATGTCAAGAAGGACCGTACCGCTGCCAAAATCGGAGAGAGCTTCGATGTGCTCTACCTTCGGTTCGGATTTGAGGCAAGGCTGGACGAGGCGCCAAGTTTCGGCGGCACGGACGGCAGGCGAGCACAGGACCTTGTCGGGGGCGAGTCCTTCGCACTGGAGGTAGCGGCCCATACGGTCGGCGGCTTTGCGGCCGCGCGGGTTGAGTGGACGCTCATTGTCGGGCAGGGCAACAGACCAGTCCGACTTGGCATGTCGTAACAAGAGCAGACGCCGCATGACTTAGGTTCCGATCTTTGAGATTTCAAAAGGGGTTGTCTGGTAAACTTGGTTGATCCAATTGCCGAACAGCAGATGAGCCTGGCTGCGCCAGCGGTTTTCCGGCGTAGCGGTAGGATCGTCGCCAGGGAAATAGTTGCAGGGCAGCTGGATTGGCACACCGGACTTGATATCACGGTCATATTCCTCGCCAAGCGACTGGGTGTCATATTCGATATGGTTAAACATATAGAGCATGCGGTGGGCGGGGTCGCCGATCAGGCACGGTCCGGCCTCGTCGCTATCCATTAAGAATTCAAGGCCGCGGTCTTCAGGGATGTCGGCACGGCGCACCTCGGTCCAGCGCGACACGGGGATCGAGAAATCATCGGAAAAACCCATCAGATAGGGTGAAGCGGGACTCAGGTTCTTGTGCCGAAAGACACCGAAGGCCTTCTTGTCGAGCGAGTGCTTCGGGACACCATGAAAATGATGCAATGCGGCCTGGGCCCCCCAACAAATGCAGAAGGTGGAATGGACGTTGGTTTGCGTCCACTCGAAGATACGGGTGAGTTCGGGCCAGTAGGTGACCTCTTCAAACGGCAAGAGCTCGATTGGCGCACCGGTAACAAGGAAACCATCGAACTTCTCATCTTTGACCGATTCCCAATTGCGATAAAAGGCCAGCATGTGATCAGCCGATGTATTCTTCGGCGTATGGCTGGTGATCGAGATTAGCGACAGTTCGACCTGGAGTGGTGATGCGCCGACCAGCCGGGCAAACTGTGTCTCGGTACGCACCTTGTTGGGCATCAGATTAAGCAAACCGATGCGCAGGGGGCGGATATCCTGCCTGATGGCGTCCGCCTCGGTCACGATCATCACGCCTTCGTTCTCTAGTGTGACGCGGGCGGGTAAGTCGTTGGGGATTTTGATCGGCATCGGCGGCGATTTCTCGTGAACAGTTCTGGTTGGCATCTGCCGGAACAAATGCATCAGGTGATGTATGGGGTTAGGGGCAGCGACGCAAGAGTGGACGTAGCGCTGATAGAACAACAGTCAGCCGCCGTCGTGACGCACTGATGGCGGATTGCCGCGTGCGTTCTCACGTGTGCGGAATGCCGCCACGAGTGTCTGGCAATTCATCTGCCATTCATCGAGCTTGAACAGTCGGGCGATTTCGGCGCGAACCGCCTGATAGTCCGACAAACTGAGGTCGGGCTCGGCCTTGGTGAATTCTTCTGGCGTGCAGGCAACGGCATAGGCTGCCGGCATCAGACCCGGTGGAATGTTGAGGTGTGTTGCCGAGCTGGTCACCTGACCGGCGGTATAGAAATTACCACTGCCAAACTGTTTCTTGAGCTTGTGCGGCAGATCAATGACGATTGGGCGCATTTTTCTACGGCGAAAGATATTACTGATGAACCTGATCACACCGCGGGCACCTCCATTGCATACTGAGTATGTCACCGGATAAACGTGGGAATCAAGCGGGCAAGGACAACCAACTGGCGGTGCAATGCGATTTGCTTTGTGGCGCACCAAAGGGGTGAAGTCATGGATGAAAGTGACCCACGTGTGCCGGCCAACGTGCTGAAGACGTTTGCCCAGCAGTTTCTCGTCGCCATGGGGTGTCAAGCTTCGGCAGCAGTCGAAGTTGCTGAGCATCTTGTCAATGCCGAGCTGTGCGGTGTCTATTCGCATGGTGTGTTTCGTCTTGTGCAGTATGCGAACGATGCCCGTGCCGGTGTCTTCGATCCCGGTGGTGAGCCGGTACTGACCTGTGCCGGTGGCGGCGGGCCGCTGGTCGATGGCGGTAACGGTTTTGGGATGCCGGCGCTGCGTTTGGGGGTGGATCATGCGGTCAGACTGGCCGGTGCGACGGGCGCTGCAGCGGTCGGCATCGCCAATGTGGCGCATACTGGGCGACTCGGCGAATTTGTTGAGCGGGCGGCGCGGGAAGGATGCCTGTGCATTGTTCTCGGCGGCGGTACTCGCAAGAACTGGCGGCAAGTGGCACCCCATGGTGGCGCCAAGGGCATGCTGCCAACCAATCCCTATGCATTCGGCATGCCGGCAGGCGAAGGCGGGCCGGTGGTGCTCGATTTCGCCACTTCGGCCGGTGCCGGCGGCAAAGTCTACGCGGCACATTTGGCCGGACGGCTGCTGCCGGACGGGTTGTGCATAGATTCCGAAGGGCGACCGACCAAGGATCCGCAGGATTACCTTAATGGTGGTGCGCTGCTGCCGATGGCCGGTGCAAAGGGTTTCGGCCTTGGTCTGATTGCTGAGCTTATCGGTGAAGCAATTTTCGGAAACGCGATGAGCGGCATGAACTGGATTTGCGTTTGTATAGATCTCGGCCGGTATCGTGACGGCTCTGCGTACCGTCTGGCAGCTGAGGATTTGCTGGCCGAATTGCGGGCTTGTCCGCCGGCACCAGGGTTTGATCAGGTCGAGATACCTGGTGAGCGCGAGCGCCGTTTAAGGGCGGAGAGATTGGCGGCGGGCGTTCCACTGCCAGCCAAAACGCTGGCCGCGCTCAAGGATGCCGCACAAAGATTGGGGTTGGATGTGACGGAACTTTTAGCACATTAGGGGATACTCGATTTCACCGGATCCTTATCAGATGCAGAGTCTATGGCCTTAGAGATCAGGTCGATGAAATCCTGCTCATCCCGCACACTCGGAATGTCCGCCATCTCGACGGCGTAACCATGGCGCCGGGCGATCTTTTCATATAGCGGCACACGATGGTGAATGAGCTGCTCAAAACCCCATACAGCAAAGCCGTCCGGATCAACGTCGTGATCATTTGAGACGCCGTGCAGGTCCTTGTACTCACGCCATCTGGCATCGAGAAATCGCGGCTGGTAGTACATCGGCTTCGGTGATTTCTGAAAACGGGCGATCAGTTCTTGGGCCAGCGCTTCGGTGCCGCGGATATAGAGAATTAAAGTGTTGTCTGCCAGCGTCTTGAGGACCGGATCCGTGCGATCCTGTAAATTGACGACCTCACACAGGCTGCCGCCGCTGTCGCAGACAAAGTGCTGGTAGCCGTAAATGTCGCGCGACTTTTCGATGAATTTTTCAACGTCGAGCAGGGCGGCGATCTCGGCTTGGCGGTGCAGCTCGAGCCGGCTGCGGTACTCTGCAAAGGCGATGCCTCCCTTGTCCGGATTGCCAGGCTTGCCGAGATAGGTCGACAAGGGTGAAAGATTCTCAAACGTGATGTTGGAGGAAATATAGATTGAGTCACTACGCAGGAGATCACGCAGGAACGGCACCTTCATCGCCTCGCGTTTGAAATTGTCGACGATGTGTTCGTCCATGTAGCGGGTGCCAATGCGATAATCGACAGAATAGAGGAACCATTCATAGGCGCGCAGCACGGTGCCGAGCGTCGTCTTGCCAACGCCGGACATGCCGAACACGGTCACTGCCTTGGCCGGCCAGTCGCGAAACTTGCCGCTGGTTGAAAACCGCATCGCAAGGGTTCCTTTTTGCCGCTTCGGTTGCCTTGGACCCTTCCTACTCTGAACAGACGGCCCGCTTCAATGGAACAATTGCAAAGACAGGAGGTGGTGTCAGAACTGCTTGGTCAGCGTGAGATTGGCACCATGGCTTTCGTAACGGTCCAATGGTGAGTTGGAGAAGTTACGGATGTAGGAGTATTGAAACTGCGGTGTCACGCCGAAGATTTCGAAGTCGCGTTTGGTGAGGCTGAGATCGACGTCGATCCGGGTGTCTTTCCTGGCCTCGTTAATGATCGGGTACACGCCGTCATGCCAGCTTTGGTGCAACTCGGCTTCAGCATAGACAGTTATGCCGTAGGGCGCTTCGTGGTAGAGGCCCAGCCCGGCTGATGCTCCCCAATAGTCGTTGAAATTGCGCTCCGATTCGGATCGTTGGGCACCGCCGATCAGATAGGCAATGCTGCCGTCAGCGACGCCATAGCTCAACCGGTGCTCGACGGAGGTTATGTGGCCTGAACGGTAGTCCGCAATACGATAGTCAATTATGGCATGGCGGAGGTTCGAGTACAGTTCGATCTTTGGTGCAATCTGCTTGCGCAATGCGATCTTTGGGCCGATCGCCCATGAGAACTCGTCAATGCCGGACCAGCGCTGGTTTGTGATGATGCTGGCAACGACGGTGCCGACGTCGATGCGCTTTTGTACCGACAGGCTTTGCGAGAAGACCAGATCGTCAAACGTGTTGCCGTCATATTCGGTGAAGTTGATGCCGGCGCTGGCAATCAGGTCGACGGTCTTGCCGGCGCGCAATGTGTAGCTGCCGTTTGCGCCGCCGCGCACGCCGATACCACTCTTTTCCTGGCTGTTTGCGGAGATCTGGAAGGGCAGGCCATTGAGAATTATCGTTTGCTTGCTGGTGCCATTGTTGAAGTTGGTGCTCGGCGCCAGGGACACGTAGGCATCGAACGTCCACGGGTCGCGGGCATCGATGGCATCGATGAAGCGGTCGAACTGTTTTGCCGCGTTGGTGGTTGGAGCTGATGCTCGCAACAGTTCGAGATGATGTTTGGCGCTGTCGTCCCTTTCAGCAAGAAAGAGTGTGTGCGCCAGTTCCATGCGGACAAGTGAGAGGTTGGGATCATCGGCAAGCACGCTCCGGAACTTTCCGATGGCGCCATCAAGATCACCGCGGGCCTTAAGGATCATTCCCTCGACAAACAACGTGCGGTTGCGTGCACGCCGGCCTGAGAAGGGATAGGCCGCAATAAGGCGTGCAGCGAATTCGTGACGGCCAGACCGTATCATCTTAAGGAGAATTTTGAGTCGGATCTTATCGGGCAACTGCGCATACTTTTGATCGCTGTCTATGATCGTGCTTGGGTTCGGCTTTGCGGCTTGCTTTGCTTGTGCAGGCAACGTAGCTGGGAACGTGCATAGGATGATCAGTCCAGCCAAGAACAGATAAAGAGCGCGCCGAATGACGCGCTCTTTACTCCATACCGATACATGATCCAGTGCTTCATGCAGCACTACTAATCCCCTTGGAACACTCCACGTATGTCGATGAAACCGCGACGATTATCTTCATTCGGGCTGACGCCATCGCTGGGATCAGGAGCCGTCGTGAAGGAGCGTAGGACGCCGGCCGTCTCTTCGGCGTTGGGTCCGAAAAACCCACCGGACAGCGAGTTGTCGCCGGTGACAACGGTTCCGACCGGTCCCAGTACATTTCCGGTGTAGGTGCTTCCCGTAATCGTGCCGCTCATCGTGTAGTCATGGAAGGGCCGCGAAGTTTCCGTCGGCGTGATGGTGATGTAGCCATCCGGACTTGTCGGCGAAGCATCGTAGCGACGCCAGGTTGTGTTGGTGATTGAACCTGTTACGGTGCCGGCACCAAAGTCAGCAACGACTTGTGACGTGCCGGTGACTCGCCATGTGCCGTTTGGTGACCACTCATCGCCGGCCAACTCAGCAGTGTCGAACGGATCGTTTTGAACACGCACGCCATTGGCCCAGTTCGAAGCTACCGCAACGCCGCCGAAACTACCGTTATAGGTGGCTGTAGCTGCTGGCAGTGCGGTGTCCGGCGTGGCATTGCCGTCGTAGAAAAGGGCAACGTTGTTGTTGTTGGGGGCGGAGGAATCGAACCAAACGGCATATTGTCCAATCCGGCTATGCGTGTATTCCCAGATTTGGAGTTCGGCATCCGTGTCGGTGTCGATTTGGCGATACTCCGAGTAGGCGCCACCAAGGTTAGGTACACCTGCTGGCGTGCTCACGGTGTTGGACAACAGGGGCATGTCGATAGGGTCGGCCCAGGTCAATCCCCCTGAAGAGACGTCTACCGCAACGCTCGCCGACTCATTGTTGAGGCCGCCGCCTGCATTGGTAATCGTAGCTAGCGTGCCGGCCGAGCCGTCAGTTACCGCGCCACCATCATTGAAAGCGAAACTGGTTGAGCCGTTTGATACGACCTGGCCGGTAGATGTGCCGGTGGTCGAACCGGTCCCAGTTCCGGTGCCACCGGTACCTGTACCTGTGCCTGTGCCCCCAAAGGTGCTGCTGGTGCCACCGCTACCTGATGTACCGGCGATGGCACCGCCGAATTCTGGGGTTGTCGTTTGGCAGCCGCTGACCGCTGAAGCGGAGATCGCCAACAAAGCGACCAAGGAGCCCATACGCATAACTGTTGCCTCGCATTACTAACGCACAATCGAGGACGACAATGGACTGTTAAGGTTAATATTGGCTGAAGGCGAAGTTCAAAAATCGGATTTTTGGTCGAATTTGGGCAACCGGCAGGTTTAACCAACGAGGTTGTGGCAATGATTTGGCCGGATTGGTTCAGATTTAAGGAGGCGGGCGCGTCGGCCGTTGGCGAATATCTTGTATCCGAAACCACACAATACCGGCCGGCAGAATCGCCTATGGCAACATCTTAAGCATGCCGCACATGGAAGGCTTTCTGGCAGTAATTCTATTTGTTAGCGCTCACCGCGGCGGGCCATGAAGGCCAGGCGCTCGAACAACATCACATCCTGTTCGTTCTTCAGCAGGGCGCCGTGCAGGGGCGGGATGAGTTTTCTGGGGTCGCGCTCACGCAGGACATCTTCAGGAACGTCTTCATTCAGCAGCAGCTTAATCCAATCGAGAAGTTCTGATGTGGAGGGTTTCTTTTTCAGTCCCGGCACGTTGCGGATCTCATAAAAAATCGTAAGCGCATCGTTAATCAGGTTGCCCTTAATGTCGGGGAAGTGGACATCTATGATGTCGCGCATTGTGTCGGCATCCGGAAATTTGATGTAGTGGAAAAAGCAGCGGCGCAGAAAAGCGTCCGGCAGTTCCTTTTCATTATTGGACGTGATGAAGACAATTGGGCGACGGCTGGCGCGTACGGTTTCGCCGGTTTCGTAGACATGGAACTCCATGCGGTCGAGTTCCTGTAGCAGATCGTTTGGAAACTCGATATCTGCCTTGTCAATTTCGTCAATGAGCAGAATTGGACGATCCTGTGAGGTGAACGCCTGCCACAGCTTGCCCTGCCGAATATAGTTGGCGATATCATGAACTCGTTCATCGCCAAGCTGCGAATCACGCAAGCGGCTAACGGCATCGTATTCATATAGGCCCTGTTGTGCTTTGGTGGTGGACTTGATGTGCCACTCGATCAAAGGGACACCGAGCACCTGGGCGACTTCCTGTGCCAGCACGGTCTTGCCGGTGCCCGGCTCACCTTTGACGAGCAGTGGCCGCTCGAGAACAATCGCTGCGTTTACGGCGATCTGGAGGTCGTCAGTGGCAACGTAGTTGGTTGTTCCTTCAAACTGCATGGGGTCTCCGTTCACCAGTATCACTCTCCGGTCTGCGCCGGGCGAAAATGTCTTACAGTAAGCCGGACAACAGAGCCAGTAGAGGGTGCGTTGTATGTATCAAATTGACTCAAGCTGCCACAATCTTGCGCGCATTTGACACACGTCAAATTGGCAACGTTTCCGTTTGTTAACAGATTTGTCATATGAATCAGGAACATGTCGGCTGAATCGAATCGGCGCTTAATTCTTGCATTGGCATCAATAAGTGTATTGTCGATCCGCCCGTCCGGGGATATACAGGCGCACGATTGATACGGTCATTTCTCGAGTGACGAGGATTATTGGAATGGCTGCCAGAAACGGCAAAACTTACCGTCCCAGTGACAAAGAACCGTTCATGGGCAAACGGCAGAGGACTTACTTTCGCAGCAAGCTGTTGAAATGGAAGGAAGACATCCTGCGCGAGAACCGCGAAACGCTGCAGCACCTGCAGGATGAGAATAATCCGCTTCCTGATCTTGCCGACCGTGCAACAACGGAAACCAATCGCGCCCTGGAGTTGCGCACCCGCGACCGACAACGCAAGCTGGTGTCCAAGATCGATGAAGCGCTCAAGCGCATTGATGACGGCACTTACGGGTATTGCGAAGATACCGGTGAGCCGATCAGCCTGCGTCGGTTGGATGCCCGGCCCATCGCGACACTGTCCATCGAGGCCCAGGAACGCCATGAGCGGCGCGAAAAAGTTTATCGGGACGACTAAGAGTTCTAATTGGTTGCGGCGTGGAGCCGACTGCCAGATATTGGCAATTCAAGAAGACTTGCTTTCTGATTCGGTTGGCGTCAGCTGTGGCTCGGCCCGTTCGACGGGACGCAAGTTGGGTGCACGATCGCCGAAAACGGCCGGTTTTGGCGGGCGCGCTATCAGTTTCGTGACGCTGTCGTCGTCTTTCGGGTCCTCGACCGGATCGAGGGCCGGTTTGACGTCAAGCCGCGGTTTGACGTCCAAGCTTGCAGTTGCCGATGATTGGATCGGCCTGGTTTCACCAGCCTTCGCGCCGATCTGTGATTCGATCACCAGATCCTGATTGCCGCCGATCATAACAAGATGTTCTACGTCATCACGGCGCAACAGCACCAAACGGCGGGATTTGTCGATTTCATGAAACTCGCTAACACCAAGCCGGCTGCCACGGCGACCGGTTCCCCTAGCGCCAATCGTGCGTATCAACATCAAGAGCACGAGTAGTCCGACGAGCGTCACCAGTGCTGGCACGGCGTATTCGGAGTACGAATTCAACAATGATTCCAAGTTCATCCCAGTTATCCCTTGTCCGCCGCCAGACTGATTCTCACCTCAACCACGCCATAGAATCTATCACAAACTTGGCGAAATTGTTATGTAATTGGCGCGATCAATCTGTGCGCCCATTGCCGGGAAATCGCCTATACTCGCGTTGATTCGGAGAGGCGGCTCCATGAGTGATGCAGGATTGGCACAAACGGCACCGCAAAGTTCGGGCGGCGTAAGCCAGCGCCAGGGCCGACCGGTTTTGGCGATTGTGCTTGCTGTCCTGCTGGCTGGCCTAGTCGGGGTCATCGGACTGCGACTGCATGGTCAATGGGCAACGGCCTTGCTTGTGATCCTCGGGATAGCGGCCTTTGTCGGGCTGCTGACCATGTTTGGTGCGCTGGCCGGTTTTGTGCATTTTGGCCGGTTGCCCAAGCAAATGGCATTTTTTGACGGCCTTATGGATGCGGTCGGTGACGCCTGCGTGGTCACCGATGCCCGTGGTCGTGTCATTTATACCAACCACGCCTACCGGGAAATGATCGATGGATCCGGCGCAACTCGACTGATCGGGGTTGAGAACCTTTATACAGGCTATCCGGATGTCTCTGACAGGATCTACCGCTTGGCACAATCGGCCCGCGACGGAAACCAGGCAGTGGAGGAATTCCGGCTCAATGAAGGCTCGACTGCTGCCGGTGCCCGATCGGACCGCCCAAGCTGGCTGCGCGTTTCCGTTTCGCCGGTCAGCACGCCGCTTGGCCAGACATTCACCTTGTGGAAGGTCAGAGACATCACCACCGACCGGTCGCGACAGGAAAGCGCCTTCACCAACCTGCAATACATCATCAACTACCTGGACCATGCGCCCGCCGGTTTCTTTTCAACCACCGCGAGCGGGGAGATTGCATATCTCAACGCGACACTGGCAGACTGGCTGGAAATCGACTTGCCTCAGACCACTGACGGTAGCCTGAAAATTGATGACCTGCTGCCGGCGGACAGCAAGAAGCTGCTCATGGGCATTGCGCCAAAGCCCGGCAAGGCGCAAACCGAAGTTTTCGACATGGACCTGAAGACGCGCAGCGGTGAGACGATACCGGCGCGGATCATGCATCGGGTCGATTACGACTATACCGGCGTGTTGCAGCCATCACGCTCGCTGGTGCTGGACATGCGTGCCGGGCAATCGGGCACTGAAGGCGGCGAAGCAGCACAGATGGAACTGGCCCGGCTCATCAACAGTGCCCCGATCGGCATCGCCCAGATCAACCGCAATGGCGTAATTGAGAATGTAAATGTCGCATTTGCCGAACTGAGTCCGGCGGCAATTCGTGGAGTGTCGATCACCGATGTCGTACAGGACGACCACCGCGAAGGCGTCGAAAAACGCCTGGCGGCGCTGTACGAATCTGGCGAGGCGGGTGAACCGCTCGATGTCGCGTTCGTCGGCGAGGAAAAGAACACCGGCCAGATGTTCTTCAGCCGGACGGAAAGAAGCGATGAGGCAGGACCAGAAATCACGATCTTTGCCGCCGATACGACCAAGCACAAATCCCTTGAAGATCAATTGGGACAAAGTCAAAAGATGCAGGCGGTTGGTCAACTGGCTGGTGGCGTGGCGCACGACTTTAACAATGTTCTGACAGCGATTATCGGGTTTTCCGATCTACTTTTGGCCAAGCATCGACCGACGGATCCGGCATTTGCCGATATCATGAATATCAAGCAAAATGCCAACCGTGCCGCCAATTTGGTCCGCCAACTGCTGGCATTCTCGCGACGCCAGACGCTGCGGCCAGAGGTGCTGTCGCTCACCGACGTGCTGTCGGATCTCGGCAACCTGCTTGGCCGGCTGCTGGGCGAGAAAATCGAACTCAAAGTCGTGCACGGTCGTGATCTGGGCCTCGTCAAGGTCGACGTCAATCAGTTCGAACAGGTCGTCATAAATCTGGCGGTGAACGCCAGAGATGCGATGCCGGATGGCGGATCCCTCTCAGTAAGGACGACCAATGTCGATGAAGCCGAATCGCGCACGGTCAAACCGGGGTTGATGCCTGAAGGACAATATGTGCTGTGCGAGGTAAGCGACACCGGCACAGGGATGTCACCGGAGGTGATGGACAAAATCTACGAGCCGTTCTTTTCCACCAAGGAGGTCGGAAAGGGTACCGGGCTTGGCCTGTCGACCGTCTACGGCATCATCAAACAGACCGGTGGGTTTGTGTTCTGCGATAGTGCAATGGGCAAGGGAACGACGTTTCTAATTTATCTGCCTCGTTATATCGAAACGAAAGAAGAGGCCGATGAAAACAAGCAGGTCGAGGAAGAACAGGAAACCCGCGCCGACCATACCGGCCACGGGACGATTCTGCTGGTTGAGGATGAAGACGCAGTGCGCTCGTTTGCATCACGCGCGCTGGCATCGCGCGGGTATACTGTGCTGGAGGCTGACAGTGGCGAGATGGCGCTTGAGCTGACCGCCGAACATGATGGCGAGATCGACTTGGTGCTGTCGGATGTGGTGATGCCGGAAATGGATGGTCCGACGCTTCTGAAGGAGTTGCGGTCGCGGGGCATCGGGACCAAGGTGGTGTTCATTTCAGGCTATGCCGAGGATGCGTTTGAGAAGAACCTGGAAGGCCAGGAAGACTTTGCGTTCCTGCCAAAGCCGTTTAGCCTGAAGCAGCTGGCTGGAGCAGTGAAAAACGCCATGTCGTCGAGATCTTGACAGACCCTAGCCTGACAACACATGCAAAAGCAGCTTTGGAGGGTTCGCGGATGGCGGCGACGTTGAGTGAGTTGGCGGCAGCATTGAAAAGCGGACAGACATGTGCTCGCGAGCTGGTCGAACAATCGCTGGCGCAAATCGATGATGAGACCGGCGAGGGTGCCCGGGCCTTCTTGAGTGTCGATGCTGAAGGAGCGCGGGCCGAAGCCGATCACATTGACGACCAGCGCCGGCGCGGCAGCCATATGTCCAGCTTTGCAGGCATACCATTTTCAGTGAAGGATTTGTTCGATGTTGCTGGGGAGGTTACGAGGGCCGGTTCGGTGATCCTTAAAGATGCGGCAGCGGCAGAGACTGATGCGATTGCTATCGCGCGGTTGAAAGCAGCCGGGTTCATTGCAATCGGGCGCACCAACATGACCGAATTTGCTTATTCGGGGGTTGGCCTAAACCCGCATTACGGCACACCTGCATCGGTTTATGACCGCGAGAATGGGCGAATTCCGGGTGGCTCTTCTTCCGGTGCGGGTGTCTCGGTTGGCGATGGAATGTGTTCGTTGGCAATAGGTACCGATACTGGCGGTTCGTGCCGTATTCCTGCGGCGTTCAATGGCATTGTCGGCTACAAGTCGAGTGTCGGGCGGGTGCCGAAGACTGGTGTTTACCCCTTGTCAAAGACTCTCGATTCGGTGGGACCGTTGGCTAATTCAGTGGCCTGCTGCGCGATTGCAGATGCTTTGATGGCGGGTGACTGGGATGGGCGTATCGCGCCACGTGATCCGGCGACAATCCGACTCGCGATCGTCCGGGATGTATTTTTTGACGACATTGAGGACCAGATCGCCTCAGCGTTCGATGCAACCGTGAAACGGCTTGGTGCGGCTGGCGTGCAATTTCGCGATATTGCGTTTGAAGGGTTGCGTGAGCTACCGACGATCAACGCCAAGGGCGGCATTGCGGCGGCAGAGGCCTATGCGCACCACAGGGATATGATCGCCGAACACGGCGAGAGCTATGATCAACGGGTCAAGACAAGGATCGAGTCGGGCGCGGTGATCACGGCAAGTGAACTGATTGACTTGCACCGCCGGCGCGATGAGCTGATTGCCTTGGCTGATAAGTTGAGCGTAGGATTTGACGGTTGGCTGGTGCCGACAACTCCGAACATCCCTCCGCTGATTGCCGATTTCGATACTTTTGAAGCCTATGGCCGGCTAAATTTCAGATGTCTGCGCAATACCTTCATTGGCAATTTTCTCAACCGCTGCGCAATCTCCATCCCGATCCACGAAATAGGGGATGCGCCGGCCGGCGGCATGGTCGTGGCGCCCTGGGGACATGACCGTGCGCTGTTTGGCATCGCAAATGCACTCGAATTGTCGTTGAAAACGTAAGCTGTCGTTAAGGCATTGCGCCTGATAATGGCCTATATGTTTGATGGTGATGCATTTTGGAAATGGATGTTCGTGATCACGTGGCTCAACGTGTTTGTGTTGCTTGAGCCGTTCATCAACCGGGAAGGCTTTCGGCAGATTATCTTTGCCAAGAATGCTGGTATAAAGTCGCGAATCGCCTTTTTGCTGGCTATGAACATTGCCTTCCTGATCTGGGGATTTGCACTGACGGCGCGTATCTGACGACTGCCCGAGCGCAATATTCCTTAACGTCAGCCAAATTAAACTGTCTGATCCCGCTTTGTTCTCGTCGTATTACACTTGTGCTGGGAATTTTATGTTTAGATTCAATGAGATAAAATTTCTGTTGCATTGAGAACAAAAATAGATCAATGTTCTTGTATTGTTCAACTCAAGACGCGTTGCGCGACATTGGCGAGTGTGAAATAAGGAATCAGACGGATGGGTAATGCGAATCTCAAACTGGTAGAGACATCTTCCATGGATAAACAAAAAGCGCTGGATGCGGCGCTGGGGCAAATCGAGCGGGCATTTGGCAAGGGCTCGATCATGAAGCTCGGCAAGAACGAAGCCGTGGAGATCGAATCCGTTTCAACCGGTTCACTGGGCTTGGATATCGCACTTGGCATTGGCGGATTACCCAAGGGCCGGGTCATCGAGATCTATGGTCCGGAATCCTCCGGTAAGACCACACTGGCGTTGCATGTGACCGCAGAGGCGCAAAAATCCGGCGGAATTTGTGCCTTTGTCGATGCCGAACATGCACTTGATCCTATCTATGCTCGCAAGCTAGGCGTCGATGTAGAAGAGTTGCTGATTTCTCAACCTGATACCGGTGAACAGGCACTGGAGATCGCCGATACGCTGGTGCGGTCCGGCGCGATCGACATTCTGGTAATCGATTCGGTAGCGGCGCTGACGCCGCGCGCCGAGCTGGAAGGCGAGATGGGTGATTCACTGCCCGGGTTGCAGGCGCGGCTGATGAGCCAGGCACTGCGCAAGCTGACTGCGTCGATCTCCAAGTCGAATTGTATGGTGATCTTCATCAACCAGATCCGCATGAAGATCGGTGTGATGTTTGGTTCTCCGGAGACCACAACCGGTGGCAATGCACTGAAATTCTATGCTTCGGTGCGGCTGGATATCCGGCGAATCGGCGCCATCAAGGACCGCGACGAGGTGGTCGGCAACCAGACGCGGGTCAAAGTCGTCAAGAACAAGGTTGCGCCGCCCTTCCGGCAAGTTGAATTCGACATCATGTATGGTGAAGGCATTTCCAAGACCGGTGAGCTGCTGGATCATGGCGTGACGGCGGGCATCGTGGAAAAATCCGGCTCATGGTATTCGTTCAATGGCGAGCGCATTGGCCAGGGCCGGGAGAATGCCAAGACGTTTCTGAAAGAGAATGGTGACATTGCCGATGCGATCGAACAGGCGGTCAGAGCGAATGCCGGTCTGATTGCCGAGATCATCGCTGATCCGGACGCCAAAATGCCACATGGTGATGGTGATGATGATGGAGCGGCCCCGGTCGCGGCTTCCAGCGAATAGATCACGGCATTTGTCAGACAGGCACTGTGGAGCAGCGCATAAGGTGCTTCACAAAGCGTCACTTAACCAAACTATAGCCGGCTGACGCCCCTGGATCGATAACGATCCGTCCTCAACCCCTCCCTTTCAGCCGGCGATGGGGTGACACAATCACCCCTGAGGCGCTCCCGGACCTGGTCGTCCAGCGGGAGCGTCTCTAATGTGAGTTGCTCGTTGGAGGTTGGTTCACTGGCACAAAGCTGACTGGACACCAACCGGACTGGCTGTATAAAGGCGCCAAATGATTGAATGGGCATGCCATCTCGGGGATCAATCCCAGCTGGCAGCCGATGGCAGACCGAAGGGCTCCGCTTTAAATGACAGGCGTCAACGAAATCCGAACCCACTTTCTGGATTACTTTGCCCGGCACGGACATGAAGTCGTGTCTTCCAGTCCTCTGGTTCCGCGCAATGATCCGACATTGATGTTCACCAATTCCGGCATGGTGCAGTTCAAGAATGTTTTCACCGGTGTTGAAAAACGCGATTACTCGCGCGCCGTCACCTCGCAAAAATGCGTGCGCGCCGGCGGTAAGCACAATGATCTTGATAATGTTGGTTACACCGCACGGCATCACACGTTTTTTGAGATGCTCGGCAACTTCTCGTTCGGCGATTATTTCAAGCCAGAGGCGATCGAGCTAGCCTGGAACCTGATCACCAAAGACTTCGGCCTCAATCGCGATAAACTCATGGTCACCGTCTATCACGAGGATGACGATGCGTTCGGCTTGTGGAGCAAGATCGCTGGCCTGCCGGATGAAAGGATCATCCGGATTGCCACGAGCGACAATTTCTGGGCCATGGGTGATACCGGTCCGTGCGGCCCATGTTCGGAGATCTTCTTCGATCATGGCGAACATATCCCGGGCGGACCTCCGGGTTCACCTGATGAGCACGGCGACCGGTTTATTGAGATATGGAATCTGGTGTTCATGCAGTTCGAACAAGTGGCGCCGGATGAGCGTGTCGACCTTCCCAAACCGTCGATTGACACTGGCATGGGACTGGAGCGTATCGCGGCGGTCCTGCAGGGCACACACGACAATTATGATACGGATCTGTTCACTGCGCTGCTGGGCGCGATCGAGGATGAGACAGGTTTCGAGCCGAAGGGTGTCCATCAGGCTTCAAGTCGCGTCATCGCCGATCATCTCAGAGCCAGTTCGTTTCTGATCGCCGATGGTGTGCTGCCGTCGAATGAGGGCCGCGGTTACGTGTTGCGGCGGATTATGCGGCGGGCGATGCGACATGCCGAGTTGCTTGGGGTCAAGGAGCCGATGATGTGGAAGCTGGTGCCTGCGCTGGAGCGCGAAATGGGTCAGGCATTCCCCGAACTGGTTCGGGCCCACGACATGATCACCGAGACCCTAAGGCTTGAAGAGGGCCGGTTCCGCAAAACGCTAGAGCGCGGCCTGAAGATCCTCGATGAGGCATCGGCCGAGCTGGGCGAGGGCGACCAACTGGATGGTGAAGTGGCCTTTAAACTCTACGACACCTATGGCTTTCCCCTCGATTTGACACAGGATGCGTTGAAGGCCCGCGGCATTGGTGTCGATACCCACGTGTTCACCCGCGAAATGGAACGCCAGCGCGCCGAAGCGCGCAAGGCGTGGGCCGGGTCCGGCGATGCTGCGACTGAAGCGATCTGGTTTGATGTGCGCGAAGATGTCGGAGCAACAGATTTTCTGGGTTATGACGCGCTCAGCGCCGAGGGTGTCATCGGTGCAATAATTTCAGCAGAAGGTAAACCGGTAGATCGACTGGCGGCAGGCGAAGAGGGCGCTTTGATTGTCAACCAGACTCCATTTTACGGTGAGTCCGGTGGCCAGGTGGGTGACCGCGGCACAATCCGCATCGGCGACAACGCGACTTTTGCCGTAAGCGACACGCAAAAGAAACTTGGTGATATGTTTGTACACTATGGCCGGCTGGAAGGCGGTCGTTGTGACGTTGGCGATACCGTTGAACTGATTGTCGATGCAAGCCGGCGCGCGGGAACCCAGATCCACCATTCGGCAACTCATTTAGTGCATGAGGCTTTGCGGCAGGTGCTTGGTACACATGTCGCTCAGAAAGGATCCTTGGTGGAGCCCGACAGACTGCGCTTTGACTTCTCGCACACCAAGGCGATGGATGATGACGAACTGTCGGCAGTCGAGGAACTGGCTAACGCGGTGGTGCTGCAGAATGATGAGGTTGTTACGCGTTTGATGTCCGTCGACGAGGCGATCGAAGAAGGCGCTATGGCGCTGTTCGGCGAGAAGTACGGGGATGAGGTGCGGGTGGTCGCGATGGGCCACCAGCCCGACGATGGTGGCAACATGCCGGTCTATTCATTGGAGTTGTGCGGCGGGACGCATGTTGCGCGCACCGGTGACATCGGTGTCATCAAACTCGTCTCCGAGACTGCTTCTGCGGCCGGCGTACGGCGCCTCGAAGCACTGGCTGGCAATGCCGCGCGTCACTATCTGGAAAGCCAGGAAAAACTGCTTGGCGCGGCAGCGGCGACGCTGAAGGTTGCCAGTAGTGACGTGCCAGCCCGCGTGGCAGCACTTGTGGAAGAGCGCCGGCGTTTGGAGCGCGAACTGGCCGAAGCCAAGAAGCAGCTGGCTATAGGTGGCGACGGTCCGGCAAAAAGCGGTGAGTGCGAGGTCGCTGGCACCAAAGTGCTACTGCGGGCCGTGCACGGCATCAGCCCGAAAGACTTGCGCGGGATGATCGATGACGGCAAACAGCAACTGGGTTCAGGGGTTGTGGCAGTGATCGGCGTCACCGATGACGGCAAGGCCGGTATCGCCGTTGGTGTCACCGAGGACCTTACGAACCGGTTCAACGCAGTCGATCTGGTGCGCATTGGGGCAACGGCGCTCGGCGGCAAGGGCGGTGGTGGCCGCGCGGATATGGCCCAGGCAGGGGGTCCGGACGGATCGCAAGCGGACCATGCGCTCAATCAGATCCGCGAAGCCGTGGCAGCTGCGGCATAGTCCACTTTGACGGCAGAGCCGACTCTGACCGAAAGAGGCTACCGCACTTCTCAGCCCATCGCTTTTTGTAGGTTCTCGTCGATCTTGTCGAGAAAGCCCTGGGTTGATTGCCATTTCTGGTCGGGGCCGATCAGCACCGCCAGGTCTTTTGTCATGAAACCGGACTCGATCGTATCAATGACGACTCTTTCCAAGGTGGCGGTAAAATTGGCGAGCTGTTCATTGTCATCGAGCTTGGCACGATGGGCGAGGCCACGGGTCCAGGCGAAGATCGAGGCGGTCGAGTTGGTTGATGTCTCTTTGCCTTCCTGATGTAAGCGATAGTGGCGTGTGACCGTGCCGTGGGCGGCTTCGGCCTCTACCGTTTTGCCGTCGGGGGTCATCAGCACCGAGGTCATTAGGCCGAGCGAACCAAAGCCCTGAGCCACCGTGTCAGACTGCACATCGCCGTCGTAATTCTTGCATGCCCAGACATAGCCACCGGTCCATTTCAGCGCGGCGGCCACCATGTCATCGATGAGGCGATGCTCGTAGGTGAGACCAGCCGCCTCGAACTTATCCTTGAACTCAGTGTCGTAGATTTCCTGGAAGAGGTCCTTGAAACGGCCGTCATAGGCTTTGAGGATGGTGTTCTTGGTCGACAGATAGACGGGATAGTTCAGGGTCAGGCCGTAATTCATTGAGGCGCGGGCAAAATCACGGATCGATTCATCGAGATTGTACATCGCCAAGGCAACACCCGAGCCCGGTGCTTGAAACACTTCGTGCTCTATCACTTCGCCGTCTTCGCCTTCGAACCTGATGGTCACCTTGCCGGCCCTCGGGAACTTGAAGTCGGTGGCGCGATACTGGTCGCCGAAGGCGTGACGACCGACGACGATCGGCTGGGTCCAGCCAGGTACCAGGCGCGGCACGTTCTTACAGATGATCGGGGCACGGAAGATCACGCCGCCAAGGATATTGCGGATCGTGCCATTCGGCGAGCGCCACATTTCTTTCAGGCCAAATTCTTCAACCCGCGCTTCATCCGGCGTGATTGTCGCGCATTTGACGCCGACACCGTGCTTCTTGATTGCCTCGGCGGCATCTATTGTAATCTGGTCGTCGGTGGCATCACGGCTCTCGATGCTGAGGTCGTAATACTCGAGATCAACTTCGAGATAGGGATGGATGAGCTTGTCCTTGATGAAATGCCAGATGATACGGGTCATCTCGTCGCCGTCGAGCTCAACAACAGGGTTTGCGACTCTGATTTTTGCCATGCCGGAATGCCTCTTGAGGTATGGGGTGTGTGGCAGAGTTTAGACCGCCATGATGCCGAGTGCTCTAGCAGAGCTATCACGATTGATCAATTCCAACCGATGGCCTATTGAGCAGCGGAAATTACGGGTTCCTGCTATGGTCGATTCCGACGCCAATACAATCTCCCAACCATGCATCATCCTGGTAAACCCGCAGCTTGGTGAAAACATAGGCACGGCAGCTCGGGCGATGGCCAATTTCGGTCTCAGCGAGATGCGGCTCGTTGATCCCCGTGACGGCTGGCCGAACAGCCGGGCAAACGAGAC
>JAEKFU010000591.1 GCA_016522385.1 Pseudomonadota bacterium | reverse complement strand
GGTTAGAGCATTTCCTGTTTGAAGGACACGCTCTAGCCGCACGCGCGCCTTTGCGCTGTTTCAATGATGAACTAGCGGAGGCGTCATGACCAAACCTGTCATTGCTTTCTTGGGAACCGGCATCATGGGCTATCAGCAGGCCCGACGGCTCTGCGAGGCCGGTTTTCCGGTAACCGTCTGGAACCGAACTCGCGAGAAGGCCGAACGGCTGTATGATGCCGGCGCTCGCATCGCGGAGACCGCTGCCGAGGCGGTCTCCGGTGCGGGTATCGTCATCATCATGTTGAGTGACGGTCCGGCTAGCGACCAGGTGCTCTATGACGGCGGCGTTTTTGCGGCCATGGATTCTGGCGCCACTCTGATCAACATGGCTTCAATCCCGGTAGCCACGGCGCGCAGCGAAGCAGATGAAGCCAGGCGGCATGCACTTGACTATCTCGATGCGCCGGTATCGGGTGGCGAGAAGGGCGCTCGCGAGGGAAATCTGGCGATCATGGTCGGTGGTGAGGCAGCACATTTTGACGCTGCCAAGCCGGTGTTCGATGTTATGGGCCGGGCGACACTAGTCGGCCCGGTCGGCTGCGGTGAGTTGGCCAAATTATGCAATCAGTTGATCGTCGCCAACACGATCACCACTGTGGCTGAGGCGCTCTTGCTTGCCAAACAGGGCGGCGCTGACCCGGCTGCAGTGCGCGGCGCACTGATGGGCGGGTTTGCCGATTCGACCATCCTGACGCTGCACGGCGAACGCATGCTTAACGGCGATTTCATCCCCGGCGGCCGCTCCGTCCTGCAACTCAAGGACTGCCGGACCATTACCGAACTCGCAGACGAACTCGGGCTCGACTTACCATTGATTACCAAGGTTACTGCATTGTTTCAGGATTTCGTGGAAGACCATGGTGGAGCGGAAAAAGATCACGCTGGCATCTATCTGGAACTCGCCCGTCGCAACGGTATCTCGCCATGACCATTCGCATTGATGAATGGGCGCATTTATCGGGGAGGCTCCTATGAATGTAGGTTTTGTCGGCGTCGGTCTCATGGGCCATGGAATGGCGCTCAACTTGCTTAAGGCCGGTCATGACTTGACGGTGGTCGCCCATCGCAATCGCCGACCGGTCGATGATCTGGTGGCGCATGGTGCCAACGAAGCATCAAGCCTGGCCGAGTTGGCTGATGCCTGCGACACCATCATCCTGTGCGTGACCGACGCCGAAATCGTTGAAAATGTTATTGATCAGCTGTTTGACCATCTAAAGCCATCACATCTCGTCATCGACACTTCGACATCCGATCCGGTTGTCACAGAAAGGCTCGCCGCCAGGCTGGCCGATGCCGACATTGCCTTTGTGGATGCGCCGCTGACCGGTGGTGCGCAGCAGGCGGCCGAAGGCGTGCTCGGCGCGATTGTCGGCGGCACACCACAAGCCTTCGAGCGCGCCCGACCGGTGCTGAAAGCGTTCTGCACCCGTATTGGCCATTTCGGTCCGGCGGGCACCGGCCACCGCGCCAAGTTAATCAACAACTACCTCGTCCTCGCCATGGTCGCGGCCATTGCTGATACGTACAATGTTGCCCGCAAGGCCGGCATCGACTGGGCACGGCTCTTTGATGTGATGAAATGCGGCTCGAACTATTCAGAGGCTCTGCGCCGCATGGTCGAGCCGGCGCTTGACGGGGATCATGATGGTTACAAGTTCACCTTGCAGAATGCCCGCAAGGATGTTGCCTACTACTTGTCCTTTGCCGATGAGGCCGGTCTGACGTCGGATCTCGCCCGAGAAGTAATGGCGGTCTATGAAAAGGCGGTTGAAGCCGGTTACGGCGAACTGTTCCTTTCGCGCATGATCGATCCCGACACGGCAGGCAAAGATGCTGAAACTTAACCCACGGATCACCGGCCTGCAGGAAGAGGGCGCCTTTGCCGTGCTTGACAGGGCGCTGGCGCTCAAGGCTCAAGGTCATCCAATCATCAATCTTGGCATCGGCCAGCCGGATTTCCCACCGCCCGAGCATGTCCTTGCCGCGGCTGAAAAGGCCGCCCGTGATGGCCCGCATGGTTATACATCGCCGATCGGCATGATCGAGCTACGCGAAGCGGTCGCTGAACATGTCGGCGGCCGTTATGACGTCGATGTTCACCCCGACGAGGTGGTGATCGTGCCAGGCGGCAAGGTGACGTTCTATTTTGCTTGCCATCTGTTCGGCGGCATAGGGTCCAAGATCCTTTATCCCGACCCGGGTTTCTCGCCCTACCGCGAGGCGATCCTGAGTGCCGGGGCACAGGGCTGCCCCTATCCGATCCGTGAAGACCGCGACTTCGGTTTTGATCCCCATGAGGTGCTATCACTGATCACACCTGAGACCAGCCTCATCATTCTCAATTCGCCGGCCAATCCGACTGGCGGGGTTGTCGACGTGGCCACGCTTGCTGCTTTGGCCGATGGCCTGGAAGCTCATCCGCATGTCGCGATCCTGTCTGATGAGATCTATTCGCACTTGGTGTTTGACGGTGCCGGCTTTGCCAGCCTGATGCAGTTTCCGGCCTTGCGTTCCCGGCTGATTCTGCTCGATGGTTGGTCGAAGACCTTTGCCATGACCGGCTGGAGGCTTGGGTACGGTGTATGGCCGAAACCGCTTGTTGAACATGTCCGCAAGCTGATCACCGTCGACCATTCCTGTGTCAATGGTGTCGCCCAGATGGCGGCACTGGCCGCGGTGAGCGGCCCGATGAATGCAGTCGATAGAATGCGTGCAAAGTTTGCTGAGCGGCGCCGGATTGTGGTTGATGGTCTCAATGACCTGCCGGGCATCACCTGCCGCATGCCGGGCGGTGCCTTTTATGCCTTTCCCAACGTTGTCGCCACCGGTATTGCCAGCAGCGAGCTCGCCGCGCGACTGTTGAACGAAGCCTATGTTGCACTGATTGCCGGAGAGTCCTTCGGTGCCAACGGCGCAGGATTTTTGAGAGTATCTTACGCCGCTGGCATTGCTGAAATTGAAGAGGCCTTGGCCAGGATCAGGGATTTCCTGATTGAGAAATAAAAAAGCCATACCGGGTGGGGTAAGGGGATTTGGGCGAGACCCGGCATCGCTTGAAGGCATCTGCGATTCACGGCAAAACAAGCATCCGATGCCTCCCCGGTTGAAGGCAACCTGACGATGAGTAATGACACTGGAATGACATGGTTATGACAGTTCAAATATGGCAGATTTTTCTCGTGTTTTTGCTTGTCCTCAGCATATTTGTTGTGGTTCCGACATCGTCGGCGACATCAGATGCCGGCAAGCCATTCCGCGGCAGCGACGACCGGGTCGTGCTGGACAGCACCGAGCCGCCCTTCACGGCAATCGGGCGGCTAAATGTCGGCTTTGGCAAGCAATTCTGCTCGGCCACGCTCATTGCACGCGACAAGGTCATCACCGCCGCCCACTGCCTGATCAACAAGCGCACAAGGCGTCCATACCGGCCGAGCCAAATTCATTTTGTTGCCGGTCAGCGTCGCGACACCTACGCCGACCATTCCGAAGCGCAATGCGTCGTGCCGTTGAAACGCAGAGCCACAGACGGCAGCCCGGAGATCACCAAACATATGGATGATGTTGCAGTCATAGTGCTGAAGAGGCCACTCAATGTTCGTCCCGTGACGCTGGCGCAGGCCTATATAGCCGACCCAGGACCACTCAGCCATCCAGCCTATTCAAGATCACGGCCTTATCTGCTCTCGATCCATCGCCAATGCCAACTCTTGCACAAAGCCAGGGGCATCTGGTTGACCGACTGTGATACATCCGGCGGATCTTCCGGCGGGCCTGTCTTTGCCAAAGGCAAAACCGAACCGCGACTGATCGCCGTGATGTCGGGCATCGCGCAGGCAAGTGGCGAGCTGTTTTCCATTGCCATACCGGTTACAATCTGGGGATCTTTGGCACGCCATGCGAAATGCCCGGGTAACTGATTGACCCGCAATGAAGGGTTAGACACAAAAATTGACCTCAAACGCCGATCTGCGCGCCGCTCGGTTCTATGCCGAATTGCCAGTCTTCACAAACCCCGTAGGCATCACGGACATTTCCAACTATAAGGCCGCACCGCCGGATTGGCTCATCGCGACTACCGATATAGTCAACTCCACGTTGGCTGTGGCGGCGGGCCGTTACAAGGTGGTTAATACCGCCGGCGCGAGCGTGATCTCGGCAGTCGCCAACGCCCTGCAGCATCGTGAGTTCCCCTTTGCGTTTGGCGGCGATGGCGCCGCGCTTGCGGTGCCGGGCGCTGAACGTGACCGGGTTGAAGCCGCGCTCGCTGCCGTGCGCACCTGGGCCCGCGAGGACCTGCAGATCGACATGCGCGCCGCAATTATGTCGGTTGGCGAAATTCGCCAAGCCGGCCTCGATGTCCAAATTGCACGGTTTCAGGTGGCGCCGGAAGTTTCCTATGCCATGTTCGCCGGTGGTGGGCTGGCTCATGCCGAAAAGGTGATGAAGCAAGGCAAGGGGTTGATAGACCCGGCGCCAGCTGGTGCCCGACCGGACCTAACCGGTCTGTCGTGCCGCTGGAAACCGGTGCGCTCCCGCAACGGTGCCATTGTGTCGGTGCTCGCCATTCCAGGGGCTGATTCCCCACAGGGCCCCTTTATGCAACTTGTCTCAGATATCCTCGGTATGGCGGGCAGCGGCGATGAACTCAACCACCCGCTGCCGCTGGAAGGCCCAAAGTTAAGCTGGCCGCCGCGTGGATTCGGCCTTGAACTGACTGCATCAGCGCAAGGTCTGCAGCGGCTGCCGCGAGCCTGGTCGATCCTCCTGGAGCAGGCCATCGGCTGGGTTTCCGATCGGACCGGGTGGTCGTTCGGTCGTTTCAACGCCCGAAACTATCGCCGTGATACGACGCAGAACAGTGACTTTAGAAAATTCGATGACGGTCTGAAACTGACAATTGATGTGGCGCCCGCGCTTGCCGATCAAATCGAGGACCAACTGCAACGCGCAGAAAACGACGGCATCTGCATTTATGGCCTGCATCGGCAGACCGAGGCGCTTGTCACCTGCATTGTACCGTCTCCTCTGACCCGCGATCACATCCATTTCATCGACGGTGCCGACGGAGGCTATGTCTCCGCATCGCAACATCTCAAGGCCAAGCTTTAGGCAATGCTCCAGAAATGTTGATGCGCATTTTTTTTTGGTGGAACATCCTCAACCTAAGAGAGATAGCGAATAATTACGGTCCATCTTAATTCAAACGACTCGTTTTGTGCGGAGGCAATTAGCTAGAGCGTGTCTTTCTCATATGGAATAATTTGACCGCGTTCCTGCGTCTGCTGGCTAGGCATGCTTCGCGCCGTGGTCTGGTTGACCACAAGCGGAGCATAGCGACGTCCAGCGGGCGCGGAAACGCGGCCTTCGGTGGCTTAGTGCTTACCTGCGATTGGGCCAGCAGCACGCCTGGCCAGGGGACAACCCTCCATCAATTGATAAGAAATGATCTAGTTTGATACAATTACGCGTCGATTATGCCGACAACTTGAAACAGATTTAGGCCAACCTTTCGGGAAATTGCGATTGTGCGTATTGGCTGTTGTTCACCGAACACAATCTAATTAGCGACGAATTGTAAACACTCTTAACGCTATATGAAATCGCCGGATAATCATTGAATTAAAACAATAATTTGGGACAAAGCGCCGTTTCCAATTGCCAGATTCTGGGTATCCGTAAAATTTGATTCAAATTGACAATCCGGTTTTCACGGATTCAGCACCCGACTGGTGCAACTTACCCATGCGAAAGTTTGACAAGTGCGGACGGCTCTTGCTGGCCGGCAGCTGGAGGAAGTGAGTATGATGTTGTTTGAGCACGCACAAAAGTCCATTGCAACTAAATGGCAAAAGTCCTCAAAAGCATTTGAAATTATCAAAGCACATGCGCGGCGGCTTCGTGATAACACGCAAGGCCAGGTTGCCCTAACGTTCGGTTTGGTGGCAGTCCCCATGCTGGTAGCCGGTGGTATGGCCGTCGACGTTGCTCGGCACGGGTTTCACGAGCAGCGATTGGCCGCGTCGGTAGATGCTGCGGCTCTGGCGATCGCCCGGATGGAAGACGGCGCCACTGAAACCGAGATGCTTGATCTTGCCCGTTCCTACATCGACATGAACTACACGCCTAGATTGGACTTGAACGGCAATGAAATCACACTTTCGCTGGAGGTCGGCGAGCGGACGGTAACACTTACCGCAGATGTGGACGTGCCAACCACGATCACAACGTTGGTAGGTGTCCATGACATGCGCGCCCGAGTGTCCTCCGAAGTTACCAAAGAAATTCTCGGCACCGAGATCGCCCTGGTCCTCGACAACACCGGATCCATGCAATGGAGCGGCAAAATCCAGGCCCTGCAATCGGCTGCCGAAACACTGGTGGATGTCATGTTTGACAGCACGACCAGCACAAACAAGCTCAAAGTGTCGGTTGTTCCTTTTTCGGCTGCCGTCAATGTCGGGACCGACTACGCGGCTGAAAACTGGCTCGACACAACAGGCGCCAGCGACGTCGCAAAGTTGAATTTCAACGATGCGAGCTGGCACAATTGGCGCGCTTGGCAAGAATTGACCAACCGGTCCTGGAACGGCTGCGTCGAAGCCCGCGCCATGCCGCACGACGTCCTGGATACGTTGCCTAGTACGGGTAGTCCGGACACACTTTTTGCGCCGTATTTTGCACCCGATGAACCCGACAGGAATGACGACGGTGTCGATGACAACTACGGCTACAACTATAAGAACGACTATATCGATGACGGTGTTGACGAAGACGAAGACGATCTGGATCTTCGGCAGCGACGTGTCGACAAGTACGTCAATGCCAGCGTCTCGAGCAGTAGCAAAGGCCCCGACTACAACTGTGGAATTGCACCGCTGACGCCGCTGACCAACGATGAACAGGATCTGCGCGATGCCATCGATGATATGGTCGCAACCGGATACACGAACATCACGCAAGGCATCGTTTGGGGGTGGCATGTATTGTCACCGACCGCTCCCTTCGAGGAGGGCGAGGAATATGACAATGCCGCCTGGAGAAAGTTCATGGTCGTCATGACGGACGGTGACAATGATTGGGGCGATTACACCAGCCACAACGGCACGCGATATACCGGCTATGGCCATATCGCGCAGGATCGTCTCAACGAAACAAATAACAACAACGCCGACGATGTGCTCGATGCCCGCACGGCTCAGGTTTGCACCAATGTCAAGAATGCAACCGGCAACCCAAGTACTGCCATTACCGTTTACACGATCACTTTTGGCAACCCAGGCACCAGCACCCGCGAAATGATGGAGGACTGTGCCTCGGATGAAAGCAAGTACTTCCATGCTCCAAATAGTGCTGCTCTGACGGCCGTGTTTGAAACGATCGCTGATGAAATCGGGTCGCTTCGCTTGAGCAAGTAACTAACGACCATCCCAATCGAAGCGCCAGCGCCCCGGCAACGGTCAGAACTGAGGAGAAGATGCGCCAACGGGTCATCTTCTCCTTCAGTACGAGCACGGAGATGAAAATCGCAAACAGGATGCTGGTCTCGCGCAAAGCTGCTACCGCAGCGATAGGCACCTTGGTCATCGCCCAAATCACGATCCAGTAAGCGCCCAGCGACAAGGCGCCGGTAATCAGGCCGCTGCGCCATTGCGGCGGTACAGCTGCAAACGCTGACGGCCCGCGCGCCATCATTTAGAACGACGCCATCCAGAAACCGTCGACCGCAAACATCCATACAGCATAGCTTGAGGCAGACGGCCCGCTCCGTCCGCCGATGCTCATTAGCGAAATCGACAAAAACGGTCAAGGCGTTGCTTGGTCACTGCGTTCCGTGCGGCATGCATCAAGGCAGCCGCCGGGACCGCCAGAAAGGCCTCTAAGCTCAATGTAGATTCCCTTACTCAACAGACCCTAATCCGCCTGGCGGTAGGACACAACGATGCTTGACCTTCCTGTTACAGGAACCCCTATTTCTGACAGCA
>JAEKFU010000581.1 GCA_016522385.1 Pseudomonadota bacterium | reverse complement strand
CTAGAAGAGCGGCTGAAACGACAACAACCAACAGACGGCATTTGACACTTGCACCAATTACCCAAAGCATCATGGCGCGCCCTCCAACTAGGGCACGGTTTATTCTTTGTATTCGCACCCATATATTGAAGAATGCGAAACACTCTAAGATTACCGATTGGTAACATTATAAATCAAAATGACGCAATTTGACAACAAATTCTTAGGATTCGTGTTTCTTCGCAACAATTTCTTAGGATTCGTGTTTCTTCTTAGGTATCTTTGATCCTCCTCAGACCTTAACCCATACCTTGAGTCGGACCACTTCTGTGGGGGGTGAATCACTTGCCGAGGCAGAACGTGATCCGTGCCAGCTGTGTTGGAAATTTGCCAAATACTTTGAGCAAATTGATTGCAGCGCTATTCTTTCCTACCGTCCGTGCCGTCGGGAGTTTTTAGTTCAGCAACAATTTATTTTGCTGCAAGGATGGGCAGGACAACCTTCAGTTGGCTGATTTGGCCGGCCTTGACCGAGGTCTACGTGGCAACTAAGTACAGCTGATTCTCAGGCGACAAGCCAGCTTCTCGATCGACACCACATACATCGACGTCTCGCAAGATTCGCGCCAGCCCGTTCAACAGGCCCTCGTGCAATGCCTCACACCACCTCGTAGCCGAACTCCAGCGCCATCTCGGTCAGCCATTCCCAAAAGGATTCGGCAAAGTCGCGGAACAGCGACAGCGAGAAAGCATCCGCCCCGGAGGGAACGGTGCTCTTTATTAAAGAAGCCCATGATCCCAGGCAGCCACCGCGGCGAAATTCATGATCACAATGAGACGTTTGGTGAAGAAAACATCCTGACCCGTGGACAGGAGATCGTGGATGTCGATGAAACCAGGGCTGTTGAAACGCCGCTACGACCCGGCCAGGTTTCATTCCACAGTCAGCGGGTGATCCATAGTTCGCAACCCAATAATAGCGATGATCGACGCATTGGTTTTGCGATCCAGTCTTATCTTCCACCTAGTGTGGTTCAGACCAAAGGGCGGACACATGCTCAACTGGTGCGAGGCGATGACCCATATGGAAGTTTCGAATTTGCACCGCGCCCGAGTCGCGATATGGCACGCGAAGATGTCGCGTTCCGCGACACTGTGAATGCGAAGTGGTCGGAAATTCTCTATGACGGCGCCCAGAAGCGCCGTGACTACTAAGGTGTAGTGAAATCACAAGCGCGCTCCAAATTGTGTCTAAATTGAGGTTTTTATACGGCATAAAATTGTGGTAATATGACTTAGGGTCAATTGTTCATTGACCTGCACCTAATGGAGTGAGGCCCTGTTGCTCCCCGCGTTCCGGTGCCGATTTGTGCCGATTTTGTCGCTGTGAGTACCAGAGTGTGAGTGATGTACCACACTGTCAGTTTGTTGAGTGAATTGCCGACACAAAGCCCTGCCAAACCAATAGTGCCCTTGGTCTTGGCACTTGTGTTGGGATTGGCGCTTACTTATCCGGGCTCTCTGCGGGCGTATCCTGTGACTGATGCACCCGGCACCGGGCAGCCGGCAGGCGAGCAATCAACCGGTAGCGCGACCGTGCCGCATAGGCAGAGCGTCAGAACCGTCAGCATTGATATTCAGCAATTGTCTTTCGACAGGAAGATAATATCAGTAACCGCAGGCGAAACGATCCGGTTCGTGATCCGCAATAGGGGCGACCGGCCACATGATTTTACCCTCGGCACGCCACAGGTTCAGAAAGCCCGTCGCGTACAATTAATATTAGGGCTGGTCGAGGCGAAATTGCAGAAACAAAACACGCTGCCGGTGAGCTGGCCTGATGCGCCAACTGCGGTTGTTGTAACGCCGGGCGAAACCAAAGAAATCCTTTGGCAATTCAACCGATCAAGGGATGTCGAATTTGGCTGCAACATTCCATTGCACTACGAACCTGAAATGAAAGGCATTGTCAGCATCGAGGCGGACATTCACCAGGAGAATGTTGTTGCGTCAAGCAATCGACAACCGCCCCAAACGGCAGTCTTGCCGCGAAAAGAGCCGATGCGCACCAGCGCGTCTGGTTCGGGCGATGCAACATTGAAAAAACCAGGCGCACCACCTGTTCGGCCGCCCTCACTGCGCCGCACCGACGTGCCTTCGATTAAGCATTCCCGCAAAAAACGTCGAATGGTCCGCGGGCAAGTGAAGACCAGCGTGAATTACAATGTTGCTGCCAATGACGACGAATACGACTATGACGACCCTGGTTCGCGCAACAGTCATCGCACTGGGAGGCAAAGTGCTTTGAGCGCATGGGCTCTCGGCGGCAGTGGCGCCAAGGGCGAAGGTAGCGATTGAGCGCTGTCCAAGTTACGTTCTTAAGTACGAGTTCAAGCTTACGGCTACGAAGAAGATCAGAGGGTAGCCCTCCTGGGGCCAAACTAAAGCGTGCCTGTCTGTATGAGCCAACTAGAGCGTGTCTTTCTCATATGGAACCATTTGAGAAAGACACGCTCTAGCGTTCCAGGCCGCCAGCTCTCCCCTCCGTAATCCGGGTTCAAAATTTGAAACGCTCTAAGCTGCAGTACGCATTTCTCGTGGTGTGCGGCCGGTCGTCCGTTTGAACGCGGCGCTGAAGGCGCTTTGGTTTGCGTAACCGAGCAGGAACGAGACGTGGTCAAGGCTGAGTTCGGGCTGCTGAAGATATTTCAACGCCAGTTCATGCCGCAATCTGCTCAGGACCTCCGAAAAGCTTGTGCCCATGCCGGCAAGATGGCGAACGAAGCTTCGCTCGCTCATGCCCAGTTCGGCCGCAACGATCTTGGCCCTGGCCTCGCCTCTGGGCAACAGGTCGACAATACAGCGCTCAAGTCTGGTCATGAACTGCGAATTGTTCTCTGCCCTTTTCATCAGGATCTCGTCACACTGGGCTTTGAGAATTTCGAGAAGCCTGTCGTCAGCACTTTCGATCGGCAGGGTAAGCTGCCGTTGATGGAGGACAATTTGACTACGGTCTTGGCCGAAGGCGACCGGGCATCCGAAATGCCGTTGATGTACTTGGTTGTCGCCGGTGAACGGATGTGCGAACTGAACTTCCAGCGGTAAGATTTTGCGCCTGGTGAAGAACTGGTAGCAAGCCAGATGCGCGCCGGCCCCAAACTCCATTGCCTGCCGAGCTTGAAGGAAAGACGCCTCGACAGGCTCAGACGTTAGGCGAACTTGGCCATCATCGACTATAAGATCTATCCGCACCGCCTCGCTGATTGTCGCTAGATATCTTTTCAAGTTCAAAAGGGCATCGCCGAGAGTCCGCGATGACAAACCTACGTAACCAATCGCTCCCAGGTCTCTCGGGTCGATGAGCGAAGCGGCATTCAGCCCCAGGAAGTCGTCGCCCGTTTCTCGCGCCGCGATCTCCAGCAATTCCGCGTGCTTCGCAAACGGTATCCATGCGTCTTTGCGATTGAGTGTCTGCAGCTCTAGCCGGGCGGCCTTTACGATCTCGTCAACGTCCAGTCTCTGACGACGGAGTTGCTGCAGGACGATCCATGCGCCAACGGCGCGCACTCTTGGCATTCCGGGCATCCTTCCACACCCCCATGACGATCGATCAACCGATCAATTCCTTGCTTGGGACTGGATAGCAAGCCTCACCGGTGATTTGGCGTCAAGTCGTCAATAAGTGGCGCCAATTCATAAAACATAATCAATTGGAACCGTTAGTTTCCCCAACTGACCCTGCCGACCGATGTCGGCTCGCCGCTACCGGCTCTTGCTTCCTTGCACACGCTTCAGAACATGAGGAAATAACATGTTTGACAATGCTTGCCCCGGTCCCGAGGCGAAGAACGAATTCACCATCTCGGAACTCACCCGCGAATTTTGCGTTACGGCACGTGCGTTGCGCTTCTATGAGATCAAAGGTCTGCTGCATCCAAAAAGGCGCGGTCATAAGAGAATTTACAGCCGCCGCGACGTTGCAAGGCTAAAGCTAATACTTTTCGGCAAGCGGGTTGATTTCACGCTGCTTGAGATCAAGGAGATGCTCGACCTTTATGATCTTGATGATGGCGGCGCTACGCAGCGCCGGGTCGCCGTTGTCAAGTTTCACGAGCAAATACAGTTTCTGGAGCGACAGGTCTCCTCCAAACTGCAGGCTATCGACGAACTTAAGGAGAGTTGCCAAACAATAGAGCGCATTCAACGCAAACTTGGCGAGGACGAATAATCCGCGATTGTAGCCGGCAGGTACATTGTTCATTGGATCATGTGTATCTGGTGATAGCGGATCAAAGCGTCAGGTGTGGCTTAGAGCGTTTCTTTCTCATGTGGAACCATTTGATGGTCCAAATCCGGTCACTCGGCTAGTTATGGAACGCGGCGCGATGTGGGTCATCGGGCAAGTTCGGTAACGACGTCCGATGGTCGGATTTGGGCCACCGAAGGCCATGTTTCTGCGCCCGCTGGACGTCGTTATGCTGCGCTTGTGGTCAACCAGACCACGGCGCGAAGCATGCCTAGCCAGCAGACGCAGAAACGCGGTCAAATGATTCCACATGAGAAAGAAACGCTCTAATTCGCTAACGACCTACTGCGGACATTCTGCAAAAAACGAAAAGCGGTCCCGAAGGACCGCAATTCGTGTCGCCCGCGTCAAAATATTGGATTGCGGCTTTGCACCGTCTTGCTTGCCCCAAGCTCGCAAGTGAAATTTGAGCTGCTTTTCACATTAGACTTTAGTCTAAGCTGAGTAAACGCGTAAATTTGGATTGGCGAAAATTTCGACATGGTGTGGCAAATTTGCATGTCATGTTTGCGCAAGAACGCGGCTACACGAAAAAAATCGACCTGTCTAAAGTGGACCGACAACCAACAGGGCGCGTTGCCCTGCCCACAATGCGGCGACGGCGATGCAGATTGTCGATATGCCAATGCGGCCGGGATGCTAGACGCCCCACGAGCTCAATCCCTCTCGGGTCCCCTTCATGTGACCACCGACAACAAACCAGCTATGGGGCCCCGGAAAGGGCCTCTGGTTTTTATGCGATCGGATACATTGGCCGGCGTCGCGCTCTAGGGGCGCTGAGCGCATACTGGTGGCGCGGTTGATTCACCACAACCTTAAGCCTTCCAAACGTTTTGGTTGACTCTAATTATACTAAAGTCTAATTTTAGTTTGGATGCAGCGCGGATGAAAAAAATTCTATTTGGCTTGCTGGTTCACCTGACCGGTAAGGTGCTGTGAGTATATGACAAACAAACGGTTGTTTTTCCTAATTCTGTTGGCTAACTTTCTGGCGGTGGGTGCGGCCTGTATAATTTACATTTACACAAAATCGAATCAGTTCGGGGAGCGCGGGTTTATTACTATCCTCTCGGTTCTTCAATTGTGTGTAATAGCTTTTTTATCTTTTGAGACCCTACAAGCTCGTGAAGTATCGCGAAGGCATGCCCTTTGGAGGGAACCTTTTATAGTCTGGGGGGTTGTTTCTTTGGGATTTGTTTATCTAGCTGCTGATGAATTTTTCTTATTCCATGAGAATATTGATCGCCAGATTCATTACATTTTTAACATAACGGAGACTGCCCTCACTGATCG
>JAEKFU010000556.1 GCA_016522385.1 Pseudomonadota bacterium | reverse complement strand
CTCTTGAATTGAGTATTGAACGTTCAGTCCGAATTGTAGGAAATCGCCAGCTACGGTGCCTTGACCCAGTTCGATCCATCATTTCTTAATTGAGGCAGCTATCGTTATGCACCCCAGGGGGTAAGGTTGTAAATTTGACTTGCACTAGGGTCTCAACAGACCCTGGTGCATTCAACACGGAGGGCCGCGTCAACCGCCGGTGTCTCCAGGGGAGATGACCCTTCGTGCCAGGCCAGCTCATGTGGTCTTAACGGCAGTTCAAGGATACGCAGAAAGCTCGTCAATGCCATAAATAATATCGGGAAATGCTCTGACGGCGACGCACTTATTCCGCTTGAGCCAAATCAAATGGCAAAGTCAGAAAGCGATTAGACTGCAGCCGGACCCAGTGACAGCGGATTGGGCTGCACATGCAAGAGAGATCGACATCACGCACTCAGGTCTCCCCCAAAAAGGCGGATCCGAGGCGCGTCATCATAATGGGTGCCGCAGGGCGCGACTTTCACAACTTCAATATGGTCTACCGGGACGATCCATCGATCGAAGTCGTGGCATTTACAGCATCACAGATTCCAAGGATTGCAGAACGCCGCTACCCGTCGCCTCTGTCCGGTCCATATTACCCAAACGGCATTCCAATAACTGACGAAGCCGAATTGGAACGGTTGTGCCGTGACCACGCGATCAATCAGGTGGTGTTCGCCTATAGCGATGTGACACATGCACATGTGATGCATGCAGCTTCGATTGCCCTGACCGCGGGCGCGGATTTCGTCCTCTTGGGTCCGGATCGCACCATGTTGCGTGCAGCTGTACCGGTCATTGCCGTGTGCGCGGTCAGGACCGGTTGTGGCAAATCACAAACGACCCGTTGGCTTTCGCAACTGTTAAAGGACCGTGGTCTCAACGTGGCGGTCATTCGCCATCCCATGCCATATGGCGATCTCGAGAGGCAAGCAGTACAGCGTTTTGCGACTTGGCAAGACTTGGACGAAGCAGACTGCACGATTGAGGAGCGCGAAGAATACGAACTGCACCTGTCTCTGGGCAACGTCGTTTACGCGGGTGTGGACTATTCAAAAATCGTCAAAAGGGCACAAATGGAGTCCGACATCCTGCTTTGGGATGGTGGTAACAACGATTTTTCCTTCATCTGGCCCGATCTGCAGATCAGCCTCGTCGATCCATTACGGCCGGGACACGAGACGACCCATCACCCAGGCGAAAGCGTTCTGCGCATGGCCGACATCCTGCTGATCTCCAAGACCAACTCGGCGCCAGAGGCGAACATCCAAGCCGTTACCAAGGCGGCAAGAGCGGTCAATCCGCACGCGCACGTGGTCCGCGGTGCGTCGCCAATTCGCCTCGACCACGAGGAACTGGTACGGGACAAACGTGTGGTTGTCGTTGAAGACGGGCCGACAATCACCCATGGGGGCATGGCTTACGGTGCAGGATTTGTAGCCGCGGGTCAGGCCCAAGCTGCCGAAATTGTCAACCCACGCCCCTTCGCAACGGCGGAAATCGCCAAGGTCTATGAGGACTACCCCCATATTGGAGCCGTTCTTCCGGCAGTCGGATATTATGACGACCAGCTAGAGGCATTGGCCACAACAATCTCAGCAACGCCAGCAGATGTTGTGGTGTCCGCAACGCCGGCAAATCTTGCGGAACTCATAAGAGTCGACAAACCTATCGTGCGCGCATTTTATGAATATACCGATGTGAGCAAACCGGGTCTGAGCGATCTGGTTGAGGAGTTTCTCAAGGAGCGAAAACTCGTTTAGTTCCACCACACCGTCTCGACAACATCCTCGGTTATCCGCGTCCCCGCCTCACCGGCTAGTATGGCGATCGCATCTTGTAGGTGGCCGATACCGGCCATGGAGCCGCCCCGATTGACGAAATCGCAGGCCGCTGCAACCTTGGGCGCCATAGTGCCTGCCTCAAACGCCAGTCGGCACATGTTGTCGGGCCTGATCATGCGGATCCCCCGCGCGTGGGGATTAGCCCAATCCGCATAAACCGCATCGACATCGGTCAACAGCAGTAAAGCGTCTGCTTTGAGCTGCCGGGCCAGCAGGGCGCTTGCGTGATCCTTGTCGATCACAGCTTCCACTCCAACAAGAGTACCATTGGGTTGCCTAACCACCGGAATGCCGCCACCGCCAGCACAGATCACCACAACACCGTTTTGGACGAGGAGTTCGATGACACCAATTTCGATGATCCGTTTGGGATGCGGGGAAGCAACGACACGGCGATAAAGCCTTCCATCCCGCGCCACGGTCCAGCCGCGCTGCTTCGACAGTTTTTGCGCTTCCGTTTCGCTATAGAATGGGCCTATTGGTTTGGTTGGCTCTTCAAATGCGGCGTCATCGGCGGAGATTTCAATCTGAGTCAGGAGTGCCGCGCATCGATGATCCGGGGGCAGCACATTCATTAGTTCCTGTTCAAGTAGATAGCCGATTTGACCTTCGGTTTCAGCATCCAACACATCCAGTGGATAGTTTGGAGCTTGCCAGTCTGCCGCGCTCTGAAGTGCCAAAAGGCCCACCTGGGGGCCATTGCCATGAGTTATGATGACTTCATTTGGCCCAATCAGCGGCGCAATGGCCCGGGCGGCGACGGAAGCATTGTTTCGTTGGCTCTCGATATCCAACGGCTCGCCGCGCTGCAACAGCGCGTTGCCGCCCAATGCGATAATGTAGCGTTTCACCTTTGGCTTGACCTGATCCGTTTCGAGTGCCGGCTCTAAGTGCCCAGCGTAGCAACCATTACAGCCTTTATCGTATGCAAACGATTTTCCGCCTGATCGAACACTATGGCAACGTCGGACTCGAAGACATCCTCCGTGACCTCCATCGCGTCGAGCCCATACTTGCGATGAATTTCCTCGCCAATGTCAGTTTCACAATTGTGAAACGCGGGCAGGCAGTGCATGAATTTGACCCGCGGGTTGTCCACAAGCTCGATCATCTTTCGGTCCACCTGATAGGGCTTGAGAAGTCTGATACGCTCTTCCCAATCGGCGTCCCACTCACCCATCGAGAGCCAGACATCGGTATAGATGAAGTCGGTATGCTTTACCGAGTTTGGAATTTCCTGGCTAAGGGCGAGCCGCGCCCCAGTCTCATGCGCCACCTCGTGGCATCGGTCAATTAAAGCCGGCTGAGGCCGCAGCGACTCCGGCGAGACCATGCGGAAATCCATGCCCATCTTCGCAGCGCCAACCATGAGTGAGTCTGCCATATTGCTCTTACCATTACCGACGAAGCAGAACGAGGTCTCGTGCAAGGGGTTCTGTGAATGCTCTTTCATCGTCAGGAGGTCGGCAAGCACTTGAGTGGGGTGGTATGCGTCGGTAAGTCCGTTCCAGACGGGCACTCCATGGCGACCAAGCTCCTCGGCCGTTTCCTGATCAAAGCCGCGATATTCGATGCCGTCATACATCCGTGCCAGAACGCGGGCGGTGTCCTTCATGGACTCCTTCGCACCCATCTGTGTCCCTGTCGGACCAAGATAAGTTACATTGGCACCCTGATCGTAGGCTGCCACTTCGAATGCGCATCTGGTTCTGGTCGAAGTCTTCTCAAAGACCAGGGCGATGTTCTTGCCTTTCAGTCTTTGCTGCTCAGTACCGGCATATTTTGCCGCCTTGAGATCCTTGGCCAATTCGAGAAGCCAGTTGATCTCGTTGGTGCTGAAGTCTAGCAGTTTCAGAAAATTGCGGTTTCGTAGATTGTAGGTCAAACTCACACCTCGTCAGCGACAGCTAACGCTTTGATGCAATACGACGCCATGCGCGGAATTTTTGCATTGATACTGATCAAACCCAATCCGTGTTTGTTACGCTCAACATTGTGTGACGTCAGCGTCCCTGGAACATGCTCTAGCTGAGCAAACTTAAGTGACTACGCTGCGGGCAGCGTCACCCGGATCGAAAAGCCGACCTCTTCGGGTGGCATGATCGTGACCGAACCGCCATGGGCCTCGGCAATCTGGCGCACTAATGGCAGACCGAGGCCATATCCCTTGACATTCTGCTTGTCGGCAGCGCGGTAGAACGGCTGAAACACCTTTTCATGAATGGCTTCGGGTATGCCGTCGCCGCTATCGCTGACGGTCAGAAACACTTCGTCGTCGGCACTGGTGATACCTGCGGTGACCGGCGGGGTGCCATGCTTGATGGCGTTGTCCAACAGGTTGCGCACCAATCTGTGCAACAGGCGCGGGTCGCCGGAAATGTCGGGTGCCGTCCCGGACAGGCTGCACTGTTCGTAACGAGCGCATTCTTCGGCCACCAGTGCGACTAGATCGACCTGTTGCGACAGATCCGTGCTGGAGCGGGCGTCTAGCCGGCTCATGAGCAGAATTTCGTCGATCAGTTCGTCGAGTTCGGCAACGTCCTGCCGCAGTGCCGCAGTGCGCGCCTCATCGGGCTTGTGTTGCAGCAGTTCAACGCCAAGCCGGATGCGCGAAAGCGGTGTGCGCAATTCGTGACTGGCGTTGGCCAGCAACAGGCGGTGTGCGCCGACCAGCTTCTCGATCTTGCCGGCCGCCTCGTTGAAGCTTTGGGCGAGCCCCGCCACTTCGTCACGACCTTCCACCTCCACACGCGCTGCCAGGTCACCCGATCCGATGCGCTGGACACCTGCCTGCAGCCGCTCCAGCCGACGGGTGAGCCGGCGGACGAAGGGATAAGACACAAGTCCGACACCGAGCGCTACGCTTGAAAGCAATAGGGCAAGATTCAGCAACGGCCGATGGGTGCCGCGGCGCACGAAATCGGCGACCAGCCAGCGCCCGTCGGGCAGGCTGAGCGCCCAAACGCGACCGCCGCGCATTCTGTGCCGTCCACTTCTAAATGCCGACCGAGGCGGCGGCGCGCTGACTACTCCACTGGCGGCAATCGGCCGCCGCTGCCGGTCAAATAGCGTTATGTCTATGTCCAATTCCTTGCCGAGCCGCTGCACCGCCTCACGCTGTTGCCCAACCGGCGCCTCTGCGGCCGGCAGCGAAAGAAGAGCCAATCGACCGACGATTTCGACCACTTCATGGTCGAACTGATTCCGGCCGAACAGGTTCCACAGCAGGCCGGTCAGCACGACGACGGTCACCAAGCTGGCGATGATGGTGCTGTAGATCTGCAGATAGAGCCGGCGTCTCAACACGGCTGTCGATCTTTCGTGGGAAAAATTCTTGTCTGAGTTGACGCGGGCCGGAGCCGAATAAACAGGAATTGCTTTTGAGACATCGGCATAGCGAGCTAGTCCTGTGTCCGGGCAAAAACATAGCCCGCGCCGCGTACCGTGATCACGCGGCGCGGATGTTTCGGGTCGTCTTCGGTCTCAGCCCGGATGCGGGAAATGTGGACATCGATGGAGCGATCAAAAGCCTGCAGGTCCTCACCCTTCAACCTGTCCATCAGGTAGTCACGGGAAAGCACTCGTCCAGGCGCATTGGCCATGATCTGAAGAAGCTTGAACTGATGCGCAGTGAGCGCGCAGGGCCGGCCGTCGATCCTCGCCTGCATGGCCTGGCTGTCGATTTCCAACCTGCCGAAGCGGGCGACACTGGAGGTGTCCATTGCTCTGCCGCGACGCAGTATCGCCCTAAGCCGGGCGAGCAATTCGCGAGGCTCAAAAGGCTTGGGCAAATAGTCGTCGGCGCCCAGCTCGAGCCCGACGACCCGGTCCATCGGGTCGCCCTTGGCGGTCAGCATGAGAATGGGCACCTGGTCCGCGGCCCGCAAGGTACGGCAAACCTCAAGACCGGTTGTATCAGGCAGCATAATGTCGAGAATGATGGCGTCAAAAGGCTGAGCCTGCTGCAGTGCCAGACCGTCGCGCCCGGTATGCGCGACGGTCACGGCAAAATCAGACTCACCAAGATAGTCCTGGACCATCTCGGCGAGTCTTACATCATCTTCAATGAGAAGAACCTTCTCACTCATCGCAAATCGTCAATCCTGGTTCAGCCGCGATGCCAGCGTCTGTGCTTGGAACGGTGCTCTCTGATCCGTTCATCGAGTGTCCGTCGCTGTTCCGGCGACAGCACCGCGGCGACTTCAGCCATGGTGTCTACCAGAGTCTTGCTGATGCGGTCGATCTGCGCAAGGCGCTCGGCGCGCAGCTTTTCAAGAGCCGTATTGTCGATCGCATTAGCCATAAGCAAGTCGCGGGCCTCATCCCGGGCATTGAGCATGTCGTCACGCAACGGTTTCAACTCCTTTGCTGCCGTGGTTATGAGGCTGATGATCTTGTCCTGCTGTTCCTGGGTGGCATCGATCTCGATTGCCACATGCTTGACCATGCGGGTGAGTTTGGCGTCGATTTCGGCATCGGTCATATCAAACAGACCGTGGTCACGACCGTGGCGCCATCCAGCGCGATGCCATCGGTGGCCAAACCAGCCGCCGCTAGTATCGCTGGCAATGATTTTCATGTGTGCAGCAGTCTTGCTGCCGGCGAATGATTGAACACCAAAGGCGCCGGCCAGAGCGGCAGCCGTCGCCATGGCGAGCACAATCACCTTGCGGCTGGGTTTCCGCGATCGATCGGGTTTGGAAGAGACTTGTTTGTCGGACATTTCTTGCTCCTTTTAGGGGTCGGGATCATGGACCTCGTGACGGCGGGGGACCGTCGACCGGGTCATGACCGCAATCTAGGAGCGCGCTGTTTCAGGCGTTTTGCGCCAGTGTAAAGAAATGTAAAGCCGAGTGTGCGTGCGGTCCTTACAATTCTTTCGTCGCGGGCGGCTTTAGCAGATACCACGTCAGGCCGGCGAGCTGGATCGCAAGGAAAACAGCAAATCCAACCTGATACCCTTGCGGGTCATATCCTCTGGTCGGGGTCAGAGGCCAGAAATCGATTATGGCGCCGATCAAGTACTGGGCAGCGAAAGCTGTGCTGAAAACGAGGAAATTCAGCGCTGTGTTTGCTCGGCCGGACTGCGCTATGCCGAAATGGCTGGCGAGCCAAGGATAGGCAAGGATGCCGGCCTGACCAAACATGGCAAAGATGATCCATACGGGCACGATGGGTACCGGCAGTTGCAGGGTGATGATGGTCATCGTTGTCAGATAGATCATTATAAATCCGGTCATTACTTTCAAAAGGCCAATACCGTGACGCCCGAGCCAGTCGGCGACGGCGCCGGAAGCCAACGTGCCGATGAGGAAGCTGACCGCCATCAGACCGAGATGTTCAGCCACGCCATCGCGGTCAAGACCCGCTATGTCTTTCAGCCACGGACCGGCCCACAGGGTCTGTATGGCGATGTGGGTGCCGCAGGTGCTGGCGACCAGCGGCGCCAGACGCCAGAAGGCGGCATCGCGATAAATCTCGGCGATTGCGATGAGTTGCCGGTGCCAGGTGGACGGTTGGGTGTCGGCTGGTTTTTCCGGCACTACAAAAAAGATCAGCCCGGCGACTGCAACGGTGACCATGACCAGTCCTGCGAACATCCCGCGCCAGCCGAAGGTCTGGCTGGCCCACTCGGCAGGCACCGTGGCGACCAGGATGCCAAGGCCGCCAACGGCCATGATGGTGGCATTTGCCAATGCTCGTCGTTCAGGCTTGACCCACAGGGCAACAGCCTTGAAGCCGGCCATCAGGCCGCCGGCCGAGCCGATACCGATCAGCATGCGCCCGAAGCTCAAACCGATGGCATTGCCGGCGACAGCGAAAATCAAGGCGCCGGTTGCCGCGACGCAGACTAGTGCGGCCTGCACCCGGCGCGGGCCGTAGTGGTCGAGCAACACGCCAAGCGGGATCTGAAACCCGGCAAAGCCGAACAGATAAGCTGCGGTCAATAAGCCCAGTTCGCCTGCCGACAAGCCGATATCGCGCACCAGGTCGGGCGCCACGACGGCATTAACGGCGCGGTAGAGATAGGACAGGAAATAGCCTAAGGCGAATGGCGCCAGCGCCATGAGCAGCACGATTGTCCCCGTCTTCATGGTTTGATCGGCGCGTGGCATGATGGTGTCAAATTCGTGAGCTAGGTGATATTCGATCGGTGTTTCGCACAGGCGGGCTGAGCCGCGGACAATAACGGAAAGGCCGCAAGAAAGGTACCAGCATATGTCATCGCGGCTCTTACCGCTTGTCGCTGCGGCGCTTGTCGCCCTGGGGGCGCTTACCGCTTCTTCGCTCAGGGCCGAGGATACCCCGGTCCTCCTGACCATCGCCGGCAAAATCGAGAAGTCCAACCGGGGCCAGATGGATGCGTTCAATGACGCCTTCCTGAAGTTTCGCGAAAAAACGTTTGACAAGGCGCTGGCACTGGACTTGGAGACAATGAGCAAGCTGGGACAGAAAGCCGTCACCGCTGAAGCCGAAGGCTGGGGACTGGCGGTTAATTTCGAAGGCCCGACTCTCAAGGATGTTCTGGATCTGGCCGGAGTGGCGGATAAGACTGTTTCAGTGTTGGCGCTGGATGGTTATGAGG
>JAEKFU010000471.1 GCA_016522385.1 Pseudomonadota bacterium | reverse complement strand
TTGCCATTAAATTCAGGCCTAACCATACTGGCAAAAATGTGGCGTCTTTACCGCCAATGAATTGGGTGAGGACTTGCAAGGCGAACCGGTGATGCTAAGTTGTTATGAACACAGAGTTTTGCCGCTGGCGGGGCGGGTCAGTCTACGGCAGTTCGTAGTGAGAAAAGGGCTAATATGACGGTTTCAACACCTCTCCTCGACACCATAGAATTTCCTGCTGATCTAAGAAAACTAAACCCTGCACAACTACCCCAGCTGGTCGATGAATTGCGCGCCGAAACGATCGACGCTGCGTCGCAGACCGGTGGTCATTTCGGTGCAGGTCTCGGTGTTGCGGAATTGACTGTTGCACTGCATTACGTCTTCAACACACCGCAGGACCGCCTGATCTGGGATGTCAGCCACCAGGCCTATCCGCACAAGATACTTACGGGCCGCCGTGAACTGATCCGCAAAATTCGCCAGCGAGATGGTCTGTACGGGTTCACCAAGCGTACCGAAAGCGACTATGACCCGTTCGGTGCCGCGCACAGTTCGACATCAATATCTGCAGGACTTGGCATGGCGGTCGCACGTGACCTACTTGGTGACGACAATAATGTGATTTGCGTCATCGGCGATGGCGCCATGAGCGCCGGCATGGCTTATGAAGCCATGAACAATGCCGGTGCGCTTGACAGCCGGCTTGTGGTGGTCCTGAACGACAATGGCATGTCGATTGCACCGGCCGTTGGCGCGCTCACCAACTATTTGTCCTGGCTGGTATCGTCGCGGTCCTTTCTGTCACTGCGCGATATCGCCAAGCAGTTGGCCAAACGATTTCCCCGCGGTTTCCAGACAGCGGCAGCGCGGGCCGATGAGTATGCCCGCGGCATGTTGTTCGGCGGCACGCTTTTCGAGGAGCTCGGCTTTTACTATGTCGGACCAATTGACGGTCATGACATAGATACGCTGGTGCCGGTGCTTGAGAATGTTCGCGATGCCGATCAGTTGGGGCCGATTCTAGTACACGTGGTCACCGAGAAGGGTAAGGGCAATCCGTTTGGCAAGGAGCACGAGGAGAAGTATCACGCCGTCGGTAAGTTCGATCCTGGAACCGGCGAGATGTTCAAGGCTAAGTCGAATGCGCCGAGTTATACGTCGATCTTTGCCAGTGCGCTGATCAATGAGGCCGAAAAGGATCAACGCATCGTTGCCATAACCGCAGCGATGCCTTCCGGTACCGGTATTGACAAGTTCGCAGAACAATTCCCGGAGCGCTCATTCGACGTTGGTATTGCTGAGCAGCATGCGGTGACTTTTGCTGCCGGACTGGCAACTGAAGGCTTCAAGCCATTTGCGGCGATCTACTCGACATTCCTGCAACGGGCCTACGATCAGGTTGTACATGATGTCGCTCTGCAAAAGTTGCCGGTACGCTTCGCGATCGATCGCGCCGGCCTTGTTGGACAAGATGGCCCGACCCATGCCGGCAGTTATGACCTCGCCTATCTGTCATGCCTACCGGACATGGTGGTGATGGCTGCCTCCGACGAAGCAGAACTCATACACATGGTGGCGACGGCTGCGGCAATAGATGACGGACCCTGCGCCTTCCGCTATCCGCGCGGCGAAGGTGTAGGTGTGGATATGCCGGAAGAAGGTATTCCCTTGGACATCGGCAAGGGCCGCATCGTCAAAGAGGGCAACAAAGTTGCACTCCTTTCGCTGGGTGCCAGGCTTCAGGAATGCCTTGTAGCTGCGGATCAGCTTGATGGTCAGGGTTTGTCAACCTCTGTGGCCGATGCACGGTTTGCTAAGCCGCTAGATGCTGACCTTCTAGAGCGCCTTGTGAACGAGCATGAGGTTCTGATCACGATTGAGGAGGGGTCGATCGGCGGCTTCGGCAGCCATGTATTGCACCATCTGGCCAATAACAATCTGTTGCGCAACGGGACGACTATAAGGCCGATGTTCCTGCCGGACCGCTTTGTCGAACATGGTGCTCCGGCCGAGCAATACCGCGATGCCGCTCTGGAAGCCAATCATATTGTCGAGGAGGTCTTCCTTGCGCTGAACCACGACTCAAAGGTTCTGGAACTGAAAGCCAAAGCCTAGGGGCCGGAGGGGAATTTTTAGAATGTCGAGCCCTGCTGCGACGAGCGTTGAACCGCATCTGGGCGCAGACGACCGAGCGGAGATAACCCGGCAGGTCCGCGCAGCCAGCACGTCGTTCTATGGCGCGATGCGGATTCTGGAGCGGTCCCGGCGGGAAGCAATTTTCGCCGTTTATGCCTTTTGCCGCGCCTTAGACGACATTGCCGATGACCAAAACATTTCTGCCCAAGAACGCGATGCCGATCTGCTCAAGTGGCGCAACGATATCGACGCGCTTTTTGCCGGCAGTGCCAGCAACGTGATCTGCCGGGCATTGTCCGGACCGGTACGGACATACGGCCTGCGTCGCGAGGACTTTCTGGCAATCATCGACGGCATGCAAATGGATGCGGACGGGCCAATCATTGCGCCTGACTGGCGGCAGCTTGACCTGTACTGCGACCGGGTTGCTTCAGCGGTCGGGCGGCTTTGTGTGTGCATATTCGGCGAACCCGGCGACGCGGGCAGGCTGGTCGCCAAGCATCTTGGGCGCGCTCTGCAACTGACCAACATTTTGCGCGACGTCGCTGAGGATGCGGTCATCGGACGCCTCTATCTGCCGCGCGAACTGCTAAAGAAGCACAAGATCGATTATCATGATGCAGCAACAGTCATGGCACAGCCGGGCTATGTTGAACTGTGGCGCGAGATGTCCAACCACGCAGAGCGGGCATTCGCCAATGCAGAAAGCGCGCTTAAGCACTGCGACCGCCGCAAGATGCGCCCCGCACGCATCATGCTGGAAGTTTATCGGCGCAACCTACAGCGCATGATTGCAATGAACGATGCGGACTTGGTGAACCCAAAGGCAAGCAAGCGGTTGGTGGGCAAAGCCGAAAAGATCCTGATTGCACTGCGACATGGTATCCTTTAGGGCGGAGCTTGATGAGGCTCAGGCTTGGAGTGCTGGTTTGACAGAATTGGCTCAGCTTCAGGCGTGGAAGAAAGAAGGACATGCAGGCATACCCGACGACAAAAGAGCCTGAAGACGGGCCAATAGTGTCAGAACCTACGAGATTGTGGCAGTTTTCGCGCCTGGACTTCACTTTGAGTGGCTTGAAGGGGACTATCCTCCCGCGCAACTCAAAGCTAACCAGCAGGCAAATGGACTACGCCAGCACCGCAATCCTGCACCTCAGCAGGCCCCGATGAGCAAGGTTCATGTCATCGGCGCCGGACTTGCCGGACTATCGGCTGCTGTTCGTTTGGTGCAGGCTGGTGTGGACGTCGTCGTCCATGAACAAGCCGCCCATGCCGGTGGCCGAGCTCGGTCATTTCACGATGCGGTACTCGATGAGGTAATCGACAACGGCAATCATCTGCTGTTGTCCGGCAATCGTTCGGTACTGAACTTTCTATCGCTCGTCAATGCCAGTGACCGTTTGACCGGACCATCCGGTGCACGCTTCGATTTCTTCGACCTTGAGACATCGGACCGATGGAGCGTCGACCTGACGCGCGGACCGGTGCCGCTGTGGGTGTTGTACAAGGACCGCAGAGTTCGGGGGACAACCATGGGAGATTATGTCAAGGGTTTGAAACTGCTGACCGCCGGGGATCGATCGGTCGCCAATCTGTTCGCCGGACAGGGACAAATTTATCGCCGGTTCTGGGAGCCGTTTGCCGTAGCTGTGCTCAACACACCGGCCGATCAGGCAGTGGCGCGACTGCTAATGCCGGTGATCCGCGAAACCCTGGCAAAGGGTGCCGCATCGTCCAGACCGTTGATCGCAAAAAAAGGGCTTTCGGATACGTTTGCCGATCCATCCTCCACATGGCTGGAGCGCCACGGCGCCGAGATCCGATTTAACGATCGGGTAAGCATGTTGCGTTCCAACAACCATCGCATCATTTCACTTACGACAGGCAACGGGGACGAGCCTGTTGGACCTGGCGATGGCGTCGTCCTGGCTGTTCCCCCCTGGTCGGCCGCCGAACTCATCGACGACACGCAAGCACCGCAAAAGTTTGCGCCAATCGTCAATATCCATTTTCGCGTGCCTGACTGCGGCAAGCAGGTCATGAGATCGCCGCTGCTCGGCATGGTTGGCGCGGTATCTCATTGGATATTCGTGCGTGACGACGTTGTATCGGTAACAGTCAGCGCAGCGTATGACCTGGCTCGGCAAGCCAATGAGCACATTGCCGATACAATCTGGGGCGAGGTCAGTCAGGCACTGGACATGCCGGGCCACCCGCTGCCAAAAGTGCGCATAATCAAGGAAAGGCGGGCAACATTCGTTGCGACACCTGAGCAATTGTCGCGCCGACCGGCATGTGTCACGAGTACAAAGAACCTCGTGCTTGCTGGTGACTGGACAGACACCGGCCTGCCGGCGACAATTGAAGGGGCGGTTCGATCAGGCGAAGTGGCGTCTGACACCCTTCTGAAGGGGATTTCTTGACACTCTCAATTGATTGTGCACTCGTAGCGTGAGGCTTTCATAACTCACTGAACCGCCGCAATTTCTGCACGATTTCATCGGATAGACCGCCGTATGACCGCACAGATACATACGTTGCTTCCAGGCAGCGGTTCTCCAGGCCGATTGGCCGTCGAGGCCAGCGAAACGGCGGCGAATGCAGCTGACCATCTTTTGGCGCTACAGCAGGCAGACGGGCATATCGTATTCGAGCTGGAAGCAGATGCGACTATCCCGTCAGAGTACATCTTCCTGAATCACTTTCTCGGCGAGCCCGAGCCCGAAGTCGAGCATCGGTTGGCGGCACATATCCGTTCCCTGCAATCCGAGCGTCACGGCGGTTGGCCTTTGTTCCATGATGGCGGATTCAACATCTCAGCATCCGTAAAGGCATACTACGCTCTCAAGATGATTGGGGACGATCCTGACGCACCGCACATGGCGCGTGCCCGCGAAGCAATCCTTGCGAACGGCGGCGCCGAAAACGCAAACGTGTTTACCCGATATACGCTAGCATTTTTTGCCCAGGTTCCCTGGGATGCCGTGCCGGTCATGCCGACCGAACTGATCCTGATGCCGAAATGGTTTCCGGTCAACATGTGGAAGTTCGCCTATTGGTCGCGCACAGTAATCGCGCCGCTGCTGATACTTGCAGCATTGAAGCCGGTCGCCAAGAATCCCAATAAAGTCAATTGCCAGGAATTGTTCGCAACCCCTCCATTGGAGATCAACAATTGGCTGGTCAATCCGACTGGCTCGCCTTGGGGTGAGTTTTTCCTGGTGCTCGACCGGTTTCTGAGACCATTGGAGACACGTGTATTCCCTCGTTTGCGATGGCGTGCGCTGGCTATCCAAAGAGCGGTCGAGTTCATTACACCACGCCTTAACGGCAAAGACGGACTTGGCGCCATATTTCCCGCAATGGTCAACGCCATCATGGCACTCGACACGCTCGGCTACTCGCGAGATGGCGAAGAGTTCACGACAGCACGCCAGGCCGTGCGAAATTTGCTTGTCGAGTCCAGTGATACAAGGGACGGACGGTCGTTCTACTGCCAGCCTTGTGTGTCGCCGATTTGGGACACCGCACTCGCCGGCCATGCCTTGCTGGAGGCTGGCGTCGAGGAGAGCGATGAAAAGCTCATCGCCGCCTGTGACTGGCTGGCCGACAAACAAATTACCAAGGTGAAAGGTGACTACGCCGTAAGGGCGCCCAACCTAGAACCGGGCGGCTGGGCGTTCCAGTACAACAACGATTACTATCCCGATGTTGATGACACCGCAGCCGTAGGCGCGCTGCTGCACCGAGTCGACCCCGAGCGCTACCGCGAACAGGTTGACAGGGCCGCCCTGTGGATCGAAGGCATGCAAAGCTCGAACGGCGGCTGGGGCGCTTTTGACATCGATAATAATGCCGATGTGCTGAACTCGATTCCGTTTGCCGATCATGGCGCGCTGCTGGATCCGCCGACAGTTGATGTCACTGCGCGCTGTCTGTCGTTTCTGGGTCAGCTGGGATTCCCCAAAAGTCGTCAGGTGATTGAACGCGGAATCAAATTCATCAAGAGCGAGCAGGAAAGTGACGGCTCCTGGTATGGCCGCTGGGGCACCAACTATATCTATGGCACGTGGTCCGCACTTAGCGCGCTCAATGTGGTCGGTGAAGATATGCAGGCAACTTATGTCCGCAAGGCGGTCGATTGGCTCAAGCGCCGCCAGCGCGAAGATGGTGGTTGGGGAGAAGACGGCGCGACTTACTGGCAGGAGCGGCGTTATGAATGTAAGGCGTCAACGCCATCCCAGACCTCCTGGGCCCTATTGAGCCTCATGGCAGCGGGCGAAGCCGAAGATCCGGCCGTCGCCCGGGGTGTGCAGAATTTGATCGACGCACCAAGAGACGGTGGCGTTTGGCAAGAGCCATGGTTCACAGCCGTCGGATTCCCGCGGGTTTTTTACCTGCGATACCACGGCTATTCCTCCTACTTTCCGACCTGGGCGCTAGGTCGGTATGCCAATTTGATGCGCGGCAACTCCCGCCAAGTCCCATGGGGCATGTAGGTGTTGGTGTCGTCACCGGGCTTCATGCCGAGGCCGCTCTGGTCGGTAAACATGCCGGCCCGCTCGATTGGAAACCTGAGATAGCTTGTCTCGGACCAGGTGCTGCAGCTGCCCGAGAGGCCGCCAAGAGCCTCGTCGATAGGCGTGTTAGCGGACTGGTCAGTTTCGGGTTTGCCGGCGGTATTGATGAGAACATCGAAGCAGGCACAATAGTGCTGGCGAGCGAGATTCGTTCCGGTCGGCAAGGTTCATTGCCGACCAACGACCAATGGCGCAGGGCGCTTTACAAGACAATCTGCGATGATGTCAGTGTGATAGAAGCACCTCTCGCCGCTGTCGATGAAATCGTCGCCAAGACAAGCGAAAAGACGCGGTTGCGGTACAAGACCGGCGCCGTGGCGATTGACATGGAAAGTCTTGCTGTCGGTGAAACTGCACTAGCTGCTGGCGTGCCTTTCATAGCGATCCGCGCAATCTCAGATCCCGCCCTGCAGACCCTGCCGATAATGGCGGCAGATGCCGTCGATCACAACGGTAAACTCAAGCCGTGGCGGATCTTTTGGTCGTTGATCCGGCAACCTGGTCAATTGGGCGAATTGCGGCGCCTGGCGGCGAACACGCGCGCAGCAACAAACTCCCTGGACATGGTCTGTCGAAAGACGTTGCCTGATTTCTACCTGCCCAAAGCGCGCGGTAACACTATTCGGCAGCTTCGCGAGGCGGGTGATCTTCACTCATGAAGTCGCTGACCTGATCGTCGAAAACAAACTCAGCCGGCCGCTGACTGGATAAATCAATATCTGGCGCCATTGGACCGTCTAGATCAACGCCGCGCAGGAAGATTTTGAGCGCTTTGAGGGGATGGCTCACCGTGTCGGCAACAGCGGTTGGCTCATAACCGCAGTGGACCATGCAATTGGCGCACTTTTCATACTTGCCGGTACCGTAGCTTTCCCAGTCTGTGGTTTCCATCAACTCTTTGAAAGTTCGGGCATACCCTTCACCGACCAGATAACAAGGTTTTTGCCAGCCGAAGACATTGCGCGTCGGGTTGCCCCAGGGCGTGCACTCATACTGCTGGTTGCCGGCGAGGAAATCTAGGTAGAGCGAGGATTGGTTGAACTGCCAACCGCGGCCCCTGTCACGACCCAGACGGAATATCTCACGAAAGATGTTCTTGGTCTGCTGTCGGGACAGGAAATGATCCTGCGCCGGCGCGCGCTCATAGGCATATCCCGGCGAAATGGTGATGCTTTCGACACCGAGAGTGGAAACATAGTCAAAGAAATCCGCAACATGCTCGGGTATTGCATTGTTAAACAAGGTGCAATTGATCGTTACGCGAAAGCCGCGCGCGACCGCCTGTTTGATCGCTTCGACGGCCTTGACAAAAACACCACGCTGGGCAACGGCCTTGTCATGCTCTTCTTCCAAGCCGTCAAGATGGATCGAAAACGTCAGATAAGGCGATGGCGAGAAAAGATGCATCTTCTTCTTCAGGAGCAGCGCGTTAGTGCACAGGTAGACGAACTTCTTGCGGGCAATTATGCCTCTGACGATCTCGGAAATTTCCTTGTGTATGAGCGGCTCACCACCGGGTATAGACACGATAGGCGCGCCGCATTCGTCCACGGATTCGAGGCATTGCTCGAGGGAAAGGCGCCGGTCGAGGATCGGTTTGGGGTAGTCGATCTTGCCGCAACCCGGACAGGCCAGGTTGCAGCGGAACAGTGGCTCCAGCATAAAGACCAGCGGATACTTATCATTGCCCCGCAACTTCTGTTTCATGATATAGGCGCCGACGCGTAGCTGTTGGATGAACGGTACCGCCACTTGCTAATCCTTCCTGAAGCCGGAGATGTTTATCGCGTCACTGTGATATCACCACCGTTAAGCCTGCCGAATAGCCCGGTCAACCCCTATGGCCTGCGGACAAGCGGGTGTGCTACCGGCGCGGCCGATTTAGACTCTGGCTGGCATTGAACGGCGGAGCAGGGCGCCCCCTTAATGCCGTTCAATGTTGCGTCCAGAGGCGAAATGGGCCACCTCCCGGTGGAATTCAACAGGACTGGCCCATCTTCAGGTGTGTTTGTCGTCGAATATGCCAGCATGTCCTTACTC
>JAEKFU010000408.1 GCA_016522385.1 Pseudomonadota bacterium | reverse complement strand
AATTATGGTGATGATATCGACCATCGATGATCCGATGGTAAGAACTTTCGCGGCGTTCATGTTGCGACACATAGCGGGCCAACGTCGGTCAAATCAAGTGCCGACTACGTGGCCATAGATGTAGATCCCAATCGCAAGTGAGGTGCGGATTTGCTATGGAACGGGTCCTTCCAACGATGACGTTAACCCCCGAGGAAATCGCATGGCGCTACCGGAATTTATGAAGTCCCTCGCATTGCCGGCGATCGGGGCACCGCTGTTCATCGTTTCCAATCCCGATCTGGTGATTGCCCAGTGCAAGGCTGGCATCGTCGGCAGTTTTCCGGCCCTAAATGCACGTCCGGCGGAGCAGCTGGAGGAATGGTTGTTGCAAATCACAGAAGCACTCGATACCCACAACCAGGCCAATCCCGATCAGCCGGCAGCACCCTTTGCGGTCAACCAGATCGTGCACAAGTCCAACGACCGACTGATGCATGACCTCGACATATGCGTGAGATACAAGGTGCCGATCATAATCACGTCCCTCGGAGCACGCCCGGAAGTCAATCAGGCGGCCCATTCATATGGCGGCATCACACTGCATGACATCATCAACGACCGATTCGCCCGCAAGGCGATTGAAAAGGGTGCCGATGGCCTGATTGCCGTGGCTGCCGGTGCCGGCGGACACGCGGGCACGATTTCGCCCTTCGCGCTTGTACAAGAAATTCGAAAGTGGTTTGACGGGCCGCTGGTACTGTCGGGTGCCATCGCGACCGGCGATGCGATTTTGGCAGCTCTGGCGGCTGGCGCCGATCTTGCTTATTTGGGCTCAGCCTTCATCGCGACAACTGAGGCACGAGCGCCAGACGCCTACAAGCACATGATTGCCGACAGCTGCGCTGACGATATCGTCTACACCAACCTGTTTACCGGCATTCACGGCAATTATCTTAAAGGGTCAATTGCCGCTGCCGGTCTTGATCCTGATGATTTGCCGATCAGCGATCCGTCCAAGATGAACTTCGGCAGTGCCCGCACCAAGGCCTGGAAGGACATTTGGGGGTCCGGCCAGGGCATCGGTGCAATCACTGAGATAGTGCCCGCACGCGAAAGGGTTGCGCTTTTGAAAGAACAATACAATGCCGCACGGGTGCGACTGACCCTAGGCCGGTCGCCTTGACACGCTCTAGAAATGTTTTGGTAGCGTCACCAGTGCGGCCAGCACGATCGGAACGGCATAGGGAAATGTGCCGTTTCTGGCGATCAGCAGAACCGGCCTGATGGCGCCAGGAACACTATCGATTTCACGCGATCTCAGCACACGGCGCACAAACAGCAACACTCCGGCCATGATCGAGGACGATACGGCGAGGACTAGCAGAAACGCGAACGCGCTCTGCGTCCCAAGCCACAATCCGACTGCACCAAGCAGCTTTACGTCACCACCCCCCAACCAGCCGGCAAACCAGCAGACCAGCGCGATGCCGAAGAATACGCCGGCGATCAGCATATGCATCTGCAGATCGATCATCGGCCACTTGTCGAAAGCATGAATTATGAAGCCCAAAGCAATCAGTCCGCAGATCCAGTTGGGAACGATCAAATGCCGGGCATCGCTGATGGCTGCGTAACACAACGGCACGAACAGTAATGCAGCGGCCATCATTTTTACGACGATCATTCGCCACACCACTCGCCAGGTTCAAAATTCACGCAACGATTGCTGGCACGGAACCCGTCAAATCAGAAGAACGCCTTGTTGAGGCGTATGATAACCGGCAGCATCGTCACGACGAGCATGACCGGGAAAATGAACAAACCGAGCGGAATAACCAGCAGGGCGGGCAAAGCGTGGGCCTTTTCTTCTGCTCTCGACAGGCGTTTTTCACGCATTTCTTCACTATAGACCCTCAGCGCCTCGACCAGGCTTGAGCCCAGTTCCTGGGATTGGTGGATCAAAACCGCAAATGATTTTGCCTCCTCGATCGTGAGGTTTTCTGCAAATGCATGCAATGCATCAGGAAATGACTTACCGGCCCGCAATTCCAGATTGAGGATATAGAGCTGTGCAGCGAGCTTGGGATATGAATGGGTTAACTCCTGGCCGACGCGATCAATGGCCGCCTCAATACTGATGCCAGCCTCCGTGCACACCACCATCAGGTCGAGGAAATCAGGAAATCCATTGCGGTGCTGTTTAGCCGCGCTTCCGATGCGGTTATCCAGAAACGCCTTGGGCAGGAAGAAACCGAGACCGGCACATATGGTGATTACCAGCAGGGTTTCGGTATAAGTAATCTCTGATGCGATAACCGGCAGTATGATTAGCATAACCAGCGGCAGACCGATGCCCAGTATCACCCTTGACGCATAGTAAATACCAACAGCTTGTGGATCGAAAAAGCCGGCTGCGCGTAACTTCTGCCTGAGCTCGGTCAGTTCCTTGCCATCGCTGGCTTTGAAATGTGTCGAAACGCGACCGAGGGTTTTGGCAATCGACAGGGCATTGGAATGGCCGAGCGCCTGCCGGTCGGTCAACACATCGGAGTTGCCCACTACAAAAGGTTGCAGCGCCCGCCGCCGGATTAACGTTTCACGCGAAATGATGCCGGTAACGGCAAGAGTCAAGAAGACCACGCCTAGAAACACACTGACGCCCAGCGACAATATCAGGTTCGCATTAATCCAGGCAAAAAATGCATCTATAGCCGGCATATGCTTCGTTCTCAGAACTTGAAATTAACCATTTTGTACATGACCCCCATGCCAATGATCGCCCAAATGACAATGCCAATTAGCAGCGGCACGGTGATCGGCTCTTCCCAGATGTCGCCGTAATACTCCGGAGCGATAATGCGTAGCGTCAAAAATACAATGAATGGTAGCGCCGACAGACCGTAAGCCGATACCCGGCCTTCGGCGGACAAGGCGCGCACCTTGCGGCGCATCTTGAAACGCGCTCTGATAATTTGCGACAGATTGGTCAGCACTTCGGCCAGATTGCCGCCTGTTGTGGCTTGCAGGC
>JAEKFU010000231.1 GCA_016522385.1 Pseudomonadota bacterium | reverse complement strand
GATGCATTGACCGGCCGCATACTGCGCAGCCCGGTCAGTCACGGCGAGATTGTCAGCATCGACGTGTCCAAGGCTGCCGCATTGGACGGTGTTCGGGCCATCGTCACCGGCGCCGACTGCCCGCATACATATGGCGTCATTCCCATCGCCATGAACGAACATCCATTGGCCCGCGACAAGGTCCGCTATCGGGGCGAACCGGTCGCGGCCGTGGCGGCCACAGATGCCCGGACCGCCGAAGGAGCGCTGGAACTGATCGAGCTCGAGATACGTGACCTCCCGGCTTACTACACCGCCGGCGAAGCCCGTGCACCCGATGCCGTTCCATTGCACGATGACAAGCCGGGCAATCTGGAACGTGAAGTCCACCACGAGTTCGGCGACATGGCGGCCGGTATTGCTGCCGCCGACAGGATCTGTTCGGGACGGTTTGATTGCGCCGAGGTCAACCACGCGCAACTGGAACCGCATGCCGCCCTGGCTGATTACGACGCCGAACGCAACCGACTGACGCTGCAGTCCGTTTCCCAGGTGCCTTATTACGTTCATCTGATGCTGGCCCGATGCCTGGACATGGACACCTCGCGGATCCGCGTCATCAAGCCCTTCGTTGGCGGCGGTTTCGGCTCGCGCACTGAGACGCTTAACTTCGAGCTGATCGCCGGCCTGTTGGCCCGTGCCGCCCGTGGCAAAGTGATGCTGCGGCTGACCCGGGAAGAAACCATCATCACCCATCGCGGACGTCCGGAGACGCAGGTCGACCTGAAAGTTGGGTTCACCCGCAAAGGCCGCATGACCGCGGTTGAATGTGAGGTCGTACAGCGCGGCGGCGCATATGCCGGCTATGGTCTGGTGACCATTCTTTATGCCGGCGCGCTCCTGCACGGCCTCTATGACATTCCGGCGGTCAAGTATGACGGCTATCGGGTCTATACGAACCTGCCGCCGTGCGGTGCGATGCGCGGACACGGCACTGTCGATGTCCGCCACGCATTTGAGTGCCTGCTCGACCGCGCCGGCCGTGAACTCGGACTTGACCCGTTCGCACTGCGCCGGGCCAATCTACTTGAGGCCCCGGGCCGCACGCTCAATGACCTGATGGTCAACAGCTATGGCCTACCCGAGTGCCTGGCAAAGGTTGAGGCGGCCAGCGGCTGGCACGAACGAAAGGCCAAACTACCACCGGGCCGCGGCCTCGGCATGGCCTGTTCGCATTACGTCAGCGGCGCGGCCAAGCCGGTGCACTGGACCGGCGAACCCCATGCCGTGGTCAACCTCAAGCTTGATTTCGACGGCAGCATCACGGTGCTGACCGGCGCCGCCGATATCGGCCAAGGCTCGACGACTATGGTGACGCTCGCGGCGGCCGAGGTCCTCGATATCGACCCGGCCCGCATCCGCGTCGTCGCCAACGACAGCGCCACAACGCCGAAGGACAATGGCTCCTACTCCTCGCGCGTCACCTTCATGGTCGGCAATGCCACCATCGAAGCCGCCAAGCGGCTCCGCGAACTGCTCATTGCCGCCGCCGCCGAGAAACTCGATGCCAGCCCCGACGACATCGAATGCGTCGCTGAAACCTTTTCGGTACGCGGCAGTGAGCAGTCGATGATGCCGTTTGCCGAGGTCGCTGCCGCTGCCCTGGCCGACAGCGGCACGATCACGATGAAGGGCACCTTTACCTGTCCGCCCGAGGCGCAAGGGGGCAAGCATCGCGGCGGTGCCGTCGGCTCGACCATGGGCTTCAGCTACGGCGCCCAAGTGGTCGAGGTGGCGGTCGACCCCGACACCGGCATTGTCTGGGTTGAGAAGGTCTGGGCGGCGCTCGACTGCGGTTTCGCCATCAACCCGCTGGCCGTCGAAGGCCAGATCGAGGGCTCGGTGTGGATGGGCATGGGCCAGGCGCTCAGCGAGGAAACCCGATATGCCGACGGCCTGCCGGTGCATGCCGGCCTGCTGGACTATCGGATGCCGACCATCGTCGAGTCACCCGACATCGATGTCCACATTGTCGAGAGCAACGATCCGCTCGGCCCGTTCGGTGCCAAGGAAGCCGGCGAAGGCGCGCTGTCCGGGTTTCCGCCTGCGCTCGTCAATGCGGTCGCCCATGCCGCCGGGCTCGATATCGATGAACTGCCGCTGACACCGGACCGCATCATGGAAGCCATGGTCGCCGACCGGCGCAAACGGCGCCAGGCGGCCAGGCGAAAGGCAGCAGAATGAGTGAGCCACTGCCAGATTTTGATCTCGAGCAGCCGAAGACCGTCGATCAGGCCGTCGCTGCCGCAAAGGCCGATCCGGACTGCCGGTTCCTGGCCGGTGGCACGGATCTCATCGTCAACATGCGGCGCGGCCTGGCAGAACCGACGACCCTGGTCGATTTGACCGGCGTCTCCGAACTCCGCCGCGTTGCGCAAGACACCGAAGGGCTGCACATCGGTGCGGCCGCCACACTGCACGACGTTGGCGAGAAAGAAGTGGTCCACCGCTCGTATCGTGCTGTTGCGCAGGCCTGTCACGGCATTGCCGGGCCCGGCCATCGAACCGCGGCGACAGTCGGCGGCAATCTGTGTCTCGACACCCGGTGTCTCTACTACAATCAGAGCCACTGGTGGCGCAAAGCCAACAACTTCTGCCTCAAATACAAAGGCGATATCTGCCATGTCGCCCCTGCTGGCAAACGCTGCCGGGCGCCGTTCTGCGGTGATCTGGCCCCGGCCTTGATGGTGCACCATGCCGAGGTCGAACTTGCCGGACCGGACGGGCGCCGGCGGATCGCCCTCGGCGACCTCTATCAGGAAGACGGCGCCGATCACCTGCGGCTGGCGCCGCACGAGTTTGTCGTTGCCGTCCATGTGCCGCCTGTAGATCCAACCTCTGTCAGATCAGGCTATGTCAAGGTGCGCCTGCGCGGTGCCATCGACTTCCCGCTCGCCGGTGCCGCCATCGCTTGCACCAGGCAAGACGACGGCACCGTGAGCTTTGATGTTGCCCTCACTGGCACGAATTCCCGTCCCTTCCTGCTTGAAGGTGTTATGCCGATTGCGCCCGGCCAGGACTTCGAGGGGGCGCTCGACGAGCTGCAAAAACTGGTCCAAAAACAGGTTTCACCACAGCGCACGACAACCACCGCCGCCCACTATCGCCGTTTGGCGGTCTCGGCCCTGACCAAGCGCCTGGCAGGGGAGTTGGCGGCAAAGCTCGCGAGCATGTAAACTATTCTAAGCGGTCTGCTGATTACCCCAAATTTAGTGTGGGCAACGATCGCGGCATGCGATCCGGCGCCAGCACTGAGCTTGCGTCACAATTCAATCTCAACGCCGTTTGGTCTTGCCGGCAATTTAAATAGGTATTATAGTACTAAAATATTTATTTAACTGATTACGACCGACTCAACTGCAGGGAAACTCTCATGTCTTTCTCCCGTCGGACAACCCAGGTCCTACATGAGGATCACATTGCAACCTTGAACCTGATCGAGAACCTGGAGCGTTTCATCGCCTATTCCGGCCGCCGTCCACCGGACCTTGACGATGCCGCGACACGGCAAACCCTGCAGCGCACGGCGGCTGCCATCGACGGGGAAGTCAGTGATCATTTCACGTTCGAGGAGGACGAGATTTTCACCCGGCTCGCCGACAATGGAGAGATTGATATCGGCGTGCAACTTAGCAGGGAACATCGCGAGCTGCTCCCAGCCGGCCAAATGGTATCGGCCCTCGCCAAGCAGGCGCTGGAAGACGGTTTTGACGAGCAAAGCTGGTCGAGATTCAAGGCCGAGGCCGGCGGCTTCATCGAACCCCTGCTCGCTCATGTCCATAAAGAGGAAATGGCGTTGCTGCCGATGGTCGATGAGCTTCTCGATCCAGAAGTCGACCTGAAACTGTATGAAAACTACAGCAGGAACGCGTGACAGCTGAGAACGCACGATGACCGCACCGACAAGTAGATCTGCGAAAGAC
>JAEKFU010000373.1 GCA_016522385.1 Pseudomonadota bacterium | reverse complement strand
GGCCTATGATGGGCGGCTTTGACGGTTTGGACTCGTCCGGTGTTGGAATTTTCTGCCAATCTATCCTTTCTTTTTACCGAACGTCCGTTTCTGGAACGATTTGGTGCGGCTTCATCGGCCGGTTTTCGTGGCGTGGAGTTTCTGTTTCCCCTGGAATGGCCGGTCGATGAGTTGGTCGACCGCGTCACTCATTACAATCTTCAGGTGACATTGCTGAACATTGCGCCAGGCGACTGGTCGCGCGGCGACCGCGGGCTGGCCTGTTTGCCGGATCGCGTTAGTGAGTTTCGCAAGGGTGTCGAGGAGACACTGAAGGTCGCACAGGCGCTTGGGTGCCCGCGATTGCACTGTGTTGCCGGCGTGTTTCCGCGCAAGGTGCCGGTCCGCCATGTCGAGAACTGCTATATCGACAATGTGCTTCATGCAGCCGAGATGTGTTCGCAGGCCGGGGTGGAGCTACTGATCGAACCGATCAACACAGGCGACCTTCCGGGATATTTTCTCGATACGTTCGACAAGGCAATGTCACTGATGAATATCATGGCTGCCAGGGGCGGCGTGCAACCCAAATTGCAGTTCGATGTCTATCATTGTGCGAAGATTCACGGCGAGGTGCCTGGCTGGATAGAGAGATGCGGCGACCGGATCGGTTACTACCAGATTGCCGGCGTGCCGGACCGGCACGAACCTGACATTGGTCTTCTGCCGTTGCACAAGGTTTTTCGTGCGATCAACTTGCTGGCTGTGGACACTTGGATTGGCTGTGAATACAAGCCCAAGGAAACAACTTTCGATGGCCTCGGCTGGATAAAGCGGGTCGAACAAGAATTTGCCGCGGACAGCTGATTGTGTTGCTGCCGTTGTGTTTTCTGATATAGGGCGCCGAACGCGACTCGAGGCGCTTGCGCATGATCGTTTCAAAATGGATTAGTCCGAAGCGCGAGTCGTCCCGCTAACACATTGAAGGCGATCAGGTTTATTGTTTTTGATTGGCTCAGTTGAAAACAGACCCTAGGGCTGGGAAGTGGCAACGACAAAGAACCAGTACACTGATGACGGCTATTTGATTGGCGTTGATACCGGTGGCACCTATACGGATGCCGTGGTGATTGCAGCCGGCACCAACAAGGTTGTGGCCAGCGCCAAGGCTTTGACGACACGCGGTGATCTATCGATCGGCGTCAGCCAGGCAATCGCTGATGCGCTTGCGGCAATGCCGAAGACCACCGCCATCGACAGTATCAACTTGGTCTCAATGTCGACCACGTTGGCGACCAATGCCGTGGTTGAAGGACACGGTAGCGTGGTCGGCGCACTGCTGATTGGCTTCGATGACAAAATGGTCAAAAGGTCCAGTGTCACCGGCGCATTTGCGGGAATGCCGATTGCCCGCATTGCCGGCGGCCACAATCATGGGGGCGATGAAATCACTCCGCTTGACCTTGCTGCCGTAGAGACGGAACTGACCGCCTGGGGCGACCGCGTCGACGCTGTGGCGATCGCATCGCAATTTGCCGTGCGAAACCCGGCACATGAGCAGGCCGCCCGGGATGCCGTCATTGCACGAACCGGCAAACCGGTCACCATGTCGAGCGAACTGTCATCCGCGCTTGATGCACCACGACGGGCTTTAACCGCCATTCTGAATGCCAGGCTCATCGCCAGGATCACCAATCTGATTGAAGCGGTTCGGGCATCGATGCAACAGGCGGGGATCAACGCACCGCTGATGATCGTCAAGGGAGATGGCACCTTGGCGCTGGCTGAGACAGTCGTGATGCGTCCGATCGAAACGATCCTGTCCGGCCCGGCCGCCAGCCTTGTTGGTGCTGCCGCACTATCGGGCCTTAGTGATTTCATCATGTCCGACATGGGCGGCACCACGAGCGATCTTGGCATCCTCAAAAACGGCCGGCCGAGGGTAAGCGAGATCGGCGCCGAGGTTGGTGGGTGGCGTACCATGGTCAAGGCGATTGATGTCACGACGATCGGGCTGGGTGGTGACAGCGAAGTGCTTTTGTCGATGACCGGGGAATTGAGTGTCGGTCCGCGACGCTTGGTGCCGGTTTCTCTCTTAGGGGCACAATATCCTGAGGTACTAGCCGGTCTGAAGCGCGAATTGGCCGATGCCAACTCTCCGGTTGCCGCGCAGTTCGTGATGTTGCCGATGGCAAACTACAACAAGTCAATGGATACAGCCGGGCTGAACTCGCGCGAAACTGAGGTGCTTGCGAAGGTGACGGAGCGACCGAAAGCGGTATCATGCATTTGTGCATCAAGCAGCAAGCAGCGGACATTGCAGAGCCTACAGCGCAAGGGGATTGTTCAGGTGGCCGGCTTCACACCGTCTGATGCAGCACACGTCCTGGGCCTGCAAACGACCTGGTCAACCGATGCGGCACTAATGGCTGCCCGGCTGATGACCCGCCAGCGCGTTGTTCAAACGCCAAGTGCGGCTGAAGTTGAACAGTTCTGCCGGGATGTCTGGCATGAAGTCGTCCGACTGACCAGTCGGGTGATCCTTTCGACGGCCTTGGGCGGACATGTACGTGATACCGATGGATTGATTGATGCCGTCTGCCGTGGTGAGCGCGGCATCGGATTGGCCGAGGTTTCAATCGGGACCAGTGTGCCGGTGGTGGCGGTTGGCGGGCCTGTGAAAGTCTTCTATCCCGAAGCCGGTCGCCGGCTGCGCACCGAATTATTGGTCCCCGACTATTTTGAGGTTGCGAATGCCGTTGGCGCGGCAAGCGGCGTGATTGCCCGCTCCGTGTTGGTTGAGGTAAGCGGCGATGGCAATGGACTGTTTCGGGTCCACGATGCCGAGGGAACGCGGCAGTTCGCCGGCGGTGCCGAGGCGATTGCCTATGCAGATGCGAAGGCGCGTAGTTTCGCTCGGACGGCCGTGCTGGCAATGGGCGGCCAGGAACCGGACGTTCGGGTAACTATCGAAAAACGCCATCTGCCCGAAGCGATTGACGACAATGGTCTGTTGTCGGCCCAGATAACAGCAGAAGCAGTGGCTCGGCCGCTGTTGTGACGTGTTGGGGCGGATCAGGTGCAGCTTGGGCGACCGCGTTAGTCATTCAGTAACCATAACTCCAGATTTGGGCGATATCAGTCCATTTTGCGGGGAAACGCCATGCGCGTAATCCGATGCCAACACAGTGTTTACGATTACCGCCTATTTTCTAATCCAAGGTTGGGTCAGAAGGTGGAAGTAAGTATATGGCTTGGACAATAGCTAAAGATTCTGGTGCAGTTTCCTTTACCCACTGGCTAGGCGATCAGGCGGACGGCGATGTTATGGGCAAAATGGGTACACCGGACGGTGCCCTGCCGGTCAGTGATGGTCATGTCATGGCGGAAAACAATGAACCGGTGCGATTTGAGATTTTTCCCGGTCAATCGAAGTTCCTGTACGACGATTTGTTCTTCCACTTACCGACGATGATCCTGGTAATCGGCGGCGATGGCGAGATTTTGAACTGTAACAAATCGGCGCTGAACACGCTCGGCTATGCTGAGGACGAACTCGCCGGCCGGCATGGCCTGAGCATTCTGTCCGAGGCCTCCCAGGTGAAACTGCGCACAGAGATTTATCCGAAATTCTTCGAGACCGGCTATTTCGGTAATGTCGAAGTCAAGCTGATGAAAAAAGGCGGACAGCCTGTCAACGTGCTTATGTCGGCGATCGGCTACAAGAACGCCCAGGGTCGCGTCGAGCGCTCGATTGCGGTGATGAGCGACATGAGCGAACAGACCCGCACTCAGGACGCCCTGAAGCAGAGCGAACAGCGGTTCCGAAATTCATTCGAAGCGGCAGCCCATGGAATGGCGATTCTCACCGTCGATGGCCGGCTTTCCGCCGTCAACAGCGCGATGATCGAAATTCTCGGCCGCAAGGAACTCGATCTTCTGTCAAAGAGCTTCATGGACATCGTGCATTCAGAAGATGTCGCCAAGGTTCATGATGTCGTCAGCAAAATCCGCAATGGTGACGGCGGTGGCGGTCATGCGGAATTGCGCTATCTGGCCAGCGACGACAAGCACGTTCATGCTCTTACCAGCATATCGCCGGTGCGCGACAGCAAGGGCAAAGTCGATCAGTTCATCTTGCAGATGGTCGACATCACATCACGCCAGAAAGCTGAGGAACATTTGCGGCAGGCACAGAAAATGGAGGCCGTTGGTCAGTTGACCGGCGGCATTGCCCATGACTTCAACAACCTTTTGACCGTGGTCATCGGGAATCTGCAGCTTGTCGAAGGCGCTCTCGAAGGCAATGATAAGGCCTTGAAACGGGCGCGCGAAGCGATCGAGGCAGCAACCAAGGGATCAGAGCTGACCAAGCAGCTGCTGGCCTTTGCCCGGCGTCAGTCTCTCGCACCGCAAGAGCTTAAGCCCAACGAATTGATCAAGGAAATGAGCGGTATTCTGCAGCGCTCGGTCGGCGAGGCAGTGGAATTGCGTATCGACCTGATGGATGGCGAGCCGATCATCAAGGCCGATCCCACTCAGCTGGAGACGTCGATCCTCAACCTTGCGATAAATGCCCGGGATGCGATGAAGGAAAGCGGCGGCGGCCGTTTGACGATCGAAACGTCCAAACAGTATCTCGACAGTGACTACGCTGCCGAGCATGAAGAGGTCGAACCGGGCGACTATATTATGATTGCCGTGTCCGATACGGGTGAGGGCATCCCGAAGCACCTTTTGCACAAGGTGTTCCAGCCGTTCTTTACAACCAAGGAAGTCGGCAAGGGGACCGGACTTGGGCTGTCCATGGTTTTTGGTTTCATCAAGCAGTCCGGCGGCCATATGAAGGTCTATTCCGAAGAAGGCCGCGGCACATCGTTCAAGATGTATCTGCCGCTCAGGGCAATGGAAGGCGAAGCGGAAACGTCAGGCGCTAAGAAGAAGGCCAAAGCCAAGGACAAGAAGACGCAAATTCTGGTGGTTGAGGACCAGGACAACGTACGCGACGTGGCGGTAGATTTCCTGGAAAGCTTTGGCTATGAGACTTTGCAAGCGAGCAACGCCATCGAAGCGCTCCAGCTACTGCAGGACAACAAGGATATCGAGTTGTTGTTCACCGATGTGGTCATGCCGGGCGGCATGAACGGGTTCGACCTGTCGCAGGCGGCGGCTCAGATCCGCCCTGACCTGAAAGTCATCCATGCCTCAGGCTATCCGAAGGGCGCCATGGTGCACCAGGAAGAGCCGCGCTTGCGCGACAATCTGATATCCAAGCCCTATCAGCGCGATGAACTGAAGAAGATCGTTGAGCAGACGCTGAAGGGCAAAGGCGAATTCTCCAAAAAGAGCTAGCACTCATAACCTTGGTTCAGGATCGTTTTTTTGATTGAACCAATCAAAGCAATAGTCCTGATCGCCTTTGGGGTGAGGCCAGTGCTGGGAAGTAGTTTCTGGTCAATTACGCAAGGGCGGGCGTCAAACACCGCCCCTACGAAATTATGCAAACTAAGCCTGGAGCAGGTTCGGATTACTCGTGTGCGCCGGCGGATGTAAGGATCTTGACGATCCTTGCATACCCGCGCGCCGTCGCAAGCGTGAGTGGCGAGCGTCCCTGACCGTCACGCAAATTGACGTCGGCGCCGGCAGCGGCGAGGACCCGAACAACTTTGGTGTGGTCCTTGCCGCCATCACCCAGAACGATGGCCTCAATGAGGGCGGTCCATTTCAGGTTGTTGACATGATCGAGCGGGGCGCCACCGGCAATGAGTGCCTCGACCACTTCGACATGACCAAGA
>JAEKFU010000328.1 GCA_016522385.1 Pseudomonadota bacterium | reverse complement strand
GGTGGAGGTCCTGCCGACCTGGGACATCGACAGCCACGAAGTGCTCGTACTGGTGATGGCCGCCGGCGTCAATTACAATGGAGTATGGGCCGCTCTCGGCAAGCCGATTTCGCCCATCGATGTGCACAAGAACCCTTACCACATTTGCGGCTCGGATGCCTCCGGCATCGTCTGGGCCGTCGGCAACAAAGTAAAGCGCTGGAAAATTGGCGATGAGGTCGTCATTCACTGCAACCAGGACGACGGCGACGACGAAGAGTGCAATGGAGGCGATCCAATGTTCTCTCCCAGCCAGCGCATTTGGGGATATGAAACACCGGACGGCTCCTTTGCCCAGTTCTGCCGGGTGCAAGCCCAGCAGCTGATGCCGCGGCCCAAACACCTGACGTGGGAGGAATCGGCCTGCTATACCCTCACACTGGCGACTGCTTACCGCATGCTGTTCGGCCATCGGCCCAACATACTAAGGCCCGGGCACAACGTCCTGGTATGGGGCGCATCCGGAGGCCTCGGCTCGTTTGCCGTTCAATTATGTGCCACCGCCGGCGCCAACGCGATTGGCGTCATATCCGATGAGGACAAACGCGACTTCGTACTACAGCTCGGCGCCCGCGGCGTTATCAACCGCCGGGAGTTCGAGTGTTGGGGAGAGATGCCGCAAATCGGCACCGATGATTACAGCACCTGGCTCAAAAACGCCCGTGCCTTCGGCAAGGCAATCTGGGAGATTACCGGTAAGGGTGTCAATGTTGACACAGTGTTCGAGCACCCAGGCGAGCAGACTTTCCCGGTTTCATGTCTGGTCGTCAAGCGTGGCGGCATGGTCGTGTTCTGTGCCGGCACCACTGGTTACAAACTGACCATGGATGCGCGCTATGTTTGGATGCACCAAAAGCGTATCCAGGGATCCCACTTCGCCCATCTCAAGCAGGCCGCTCAGGCCAATCAGCTGGTCATCAACCGCCGCATCGACCCTTGTATGTCTGAAGTGTTCGGCTGGAACCAGATTCCCAAGGCGCACATGCGCATGCTGAACAACCAACACAAACCCGGCAATATGGCCGTCATGGTTTGCTCCCCCAAAACGGGCCTGCGGACATTTGAGGACGTTATTGAAGCCTGTGGCGGTTAACGGTCAGACCGACACACTTTGCTGATCTGACGGACACGCGTCATTGACGGAAAACTGATCAAAGACCCCGTTGAACGTGAGTTCGACTGCTACCAAACTCGCAGAATCACGGAGTTTGAAACGCAAGCAAAATTACGTCGAGGCCCGATCAGATGAAATCTCTCACCGCACTAGAACGTGTCTTTCTCATATGGAACCATTTGACCGCGTTTCTGCGTCTGCTGGCTAGGCATGCTTCGCGCATGGTCTGGTTGACCACAAGCGGAGCATAACGACGTCCAGCGGGCGCAGAAGCACGGCCTTCGGTGGCCCAAATCCGGCCATCGGACGTCGTTACCGAACTTTCCCGATGACCCACATCGCGCTGCGTTCCGTAACTAGCCGAGTGACCCGATTTGGACCATCAAATGGTTCCATATGACAAAGACACGCTCTAGCTCTCACGGCGGTTCTCTTTGGCGCAGGCATAATCACCCATCTTCCGAATGCCCATGCCAATGGCCCCAACAGCCGCAACAGCAAGTGTCTTTGGTTCAAACAGAAAGCGGCTTTTGCCAAATCCGCCAAGGCGCGCCAAATATACAAGAATGCATAGGGAATGCCTGCGCCGCGGATGACGTCAAGCCACAGCCGTATCCCGGCGCCGATTGATGAGCGCCTGATTCACCTCACCACCCAGGATCAGCAGCAGCGCCGTAATGTATAGAAAGATCAGCGCAATGATCGCGTTGGCGATACCGGCATAGACGACATGCACCCGCGAAAAATGTTCGAGATAATCGGCATAAATCCATGCCGATATCAACCATAAGACGATGGTCAAGGCGATGCCGGGCAGGATCTCACGTATCGGATGTCGCTCAACGGGCAAGAATAGATGCGCCAATGTCAATCCGATGAACATGAGCCCGATACTGATCGGATAGCGCATCGCTTCGAACCAGCTTGTCGAATGCTGTAGGACCGGAAGCAGTTCCGCTGCCCTGGACCAGTAGAGTGGCCCGAACACAAGCAATACCGCCAAGACAATCATCACCGCCGCTCCACCAATGACAAAGGCGACATTCTGCACAAACCGCAACGGCCATATGCGATTTTCGGTGAAGTTGTAACACCGGTTAAGCCCGGTGCGCAGGCTCTCAACACCACCTGCTGCGGTATACAGCAGAAACAGTCCTGTCAGGGTCAGCACACCACCATCGAGCGGCTTCAACAACGCTTCGATCTCATCCTTGAAAGGGGTGACGATTTCAGCCGGCGCCACGGACAACAGATAGTCGACCACCGTCGTAGCGAGATCTTCCTTGCCGATCAGCGCGGCCATGCCCGTCAACAGGATCAGGAAAGGAAACAGCGACAGCAGCGCACAAAAGGCAATGTTCCCGGCCAGTGGAAATCCATCATCATCGACGAACCTGTGATAGACATCCAGGCATAATGACTTAAAGCTGTTCAGCGTCTATTTCCTCAGCCGGACAAGTTAACAGCAGGCCTGCCGTGCAGGGTAAACTTAGGAAGTCGAACGGCAAGTGACAACATGTGACCGGTCAACAAGATGACAGAGACGTCCAGAAGCGCCATCGATCGACCGCCGGCCTGGCTGACGGCCGCTCCGTTGATTTTCGTCATGATGTGGTCGACCGGCTTCATCGGCGCCCGCCTGACCGCCCCCGATGCCGAACCCTTGAGTTTCCTGGTCTACCGCTATGCCATCGTCTGCGTGCTGCTCGCCGCATGGTCGTTCGCCGTTAGAGCACCCTGGCTCTCGCCGCGTGATGCACTGCATGCCGCAATTGTCGGCGCCCTGATCCACGGCGGATATCTGGGTTCGGTCTACTGGGCGGTCTATTACGGCATGCCGGCTGGGGTCTCGGCGCTTATTGTCGGCCTGCAGCCCCTGATGACGGCCTTCCTTGCCGCCCCGCTGCTCGGCGAAACGATCACCGGTCGGCATTGGTTTGGGCTCATCATCGGTATTCTCGGTGTGAGCCTTGTCCTCTGGCCGAAACTGACCTGGTCGGATTACGGCATCACACCGGTCACGATTGCGGTCAGCATCGCCGGGACATTGTCGATTGCAGCAGGCTCCATTTATCAGAAGCGCTACGCCGCCGGCCATGATTTGCGGACCGGCAATGTCTTCCAGTTCATTGGTGGCTGTGCGTTCGTGTCACTCGGCGCCGCACTCACCGAGACTTTCGACGTCAACTGGACGCCGCCGGTCATTCTTGCCATGGTCTGGCTCGTCTTCGTTCTGTCGATCGGTGCCATGAGCCTGCTCTACCTGATGATCAGACACGGCGAAGTCTCCAAGGTAGCCGGGCTGTTTTATCTCGTACCGGCGCTGACGGCGGTCATTGCCTGGTTATGGTTTGACGAAACACTGCTGGTCATTCAAATGATTGGAATGGCAGTTTGCGCCGCTGCGGTCATTTTGGTGATGAAAGCCTCCAAATGACCTGCAACCGTGGGCCAAAGCGCCGCATTTTGCATTGCAACATGTGATTGGTATAAACGCGCAGTCAAGCCCCTTTGAGGACACAGCATGAGCGTGGCGGAAAGCATCGACTCAGGAACGATCGAGCTCGATGATCTCGTGGCGCTGACCCGCCATGCCGTTGATGCCGTGGACCGCCTCTATGGGACTGCCCGGGTCTGTATCGCCGAACGAGTGAGCGAAAACGGCAAGGTTTCATCCAAGCTGCTGGAAAATAGCCAGCATGCCGCCCATGGTCTCGCCTGGCTTGCGACCTATGTCGAAACCTTGCGGCAGACCTCACGATATGCCGAGAACCTGCAGTCACAAGGCCGTCTCGGCGAGCTCGAAAAACTGCTCATCCAGGTTATTTTCGGCGAGTATCTCAACCAGATTGCCGGTGGTATTCCGATGAATCAGGCCGAGTTCGTGCGTCCCGCCGAGCTCGACCTCGGGCAAGCGGACACGGCCATCCTGTTCGATGGTCCGGCTGGTGAGCTGACCCGGTTCGGCAACACGCCGCACGCGCGTGCTCGGCTGGCCGAACTGATCGTTGCGGCCCGCGGCACAACGACCTTTGGTGATTGCGGCCTTGATGACACTCTGGAGCAGATGCGTGGCGAAATGCGCCGTTTCGTTGCCGACAAGATCGAGCCGAACGCCCATGAATGGCATCTTAAAAATGAGTACGTTCCGCTCGAGATTATCTCTGAGCTGAGCGAACTCGGCGTCTTTTCATTGACACTGCCGGAACAGTATGGCGGCCTCGGCATGGGTAAGGAATCTATGTGTGTGGTGTCCGAAGAACTTTCGCGCGGCTGGATCGCCGTCGGCTCGATCGGTACCCGTTCCGAGATTGCTGCCGAACTCATCATCGGCGGTGGCACTGATGCCCAAAAGGACTATTGGTTGCCGCGCATTGGCTCGGGCGACACGCTGCCGACTGCCGTCTTCACTGAGCCAAACACCGGCTCGGACCTGGCTTCGCTGAGCACGCGTGCCACAAAAAGCGGCGATACCTACAAGATCACCGGCAACAAGACCTGGATTACCCACCCGGTGCGCGCTGATGTCATGACTCTCTTGGCCCGCACTGACCCGAATGAGCCTGGCTACAAGGGCCTGTCAATGTTCCTGGCTGAAAAACCACTCGGCTCCGATGCTGAGCCGTTCCCGGCCGACGGCATGTCCGGTGGCGAGATCGAGGTACTCGGCTATCGCGGCATGAAGGAGTACGAAATCCGGTTTGAGGGCTTTGAAGTCAAGGCCCAAAACCTGCTCGGCGGTGAGGAAGGAGACGGCTTCAAGCAGCTCATGCGCACCTTTGAATCGGCCCGCATCCAGACCGCTGCCCGCGCCCTCGGCGTCGCCCAGAACGCCCTTGACCTTGGTCTGCAGTACGCCGTCGATCGCATCCAGTTCGGCAAACCGATCGTCGAGTTCCCACGCATTGCCGACAAACTGGCCTTGATGGCAGCCGAAGTGATGGCGGCCCGCCAGTTAACCTATCACGCAGCCCGCGAAAAAGACGCTGGCCGGCGTTGCGACGTTGAGGCTGGCATGGCTAAATTGCTGGCCGCTCGCGTCGCCTGGGCCGCCGCTGACAACGCCTTGCAGATCCACGGTGGCAACGGATTTGCACTCGAGTACCAGGTCTCGCGCGTGCTCTGCGATGCCCGGATACTGAACATTTTTGAAGGCGCCGGCGAGATCCAAGCCCAGGTCATCGCCCGGCGATTGCTGGAAGGCAGCAATTGACCGGTGTCCAACGCTCCATTCTAATCACCGGTTGCTCATCAGGCATCGGCTATACCTGTGCCCATGGCATGGCCGAACGCGGCTGGCGGGTCATTGCCAGTGCCCGAAATCAGGACGATCTCGACCGGCTCCAACAAGAAGGCCTGGAGACGGTCTATCTCGATTATGCCGAACCGGACGCAGTCGCCGCCTGTGCCGATAATGTCCTCGAACGTACCGGGGGTCGTGTCCACGCCCTTTTCAACAATGGTGCCTACGGGCAGCCCGGCGCGGTAGAGGATCTGACGCCGGACGTCCTGCGCGCCCAGTTTGAAGCTAACTTATTTGGTTGGCATGACCTCACGTGCCGCATCATCCCGTCGATGCGTTCAAATGGCGGCGGCCGGATCGTACAATGCTCATCAGTGCTTGGCCTGGTGGCGATGAAATGGCGTGGTGCTTACAACGCTTCGAAATTTGCCCTTGAAGCACTGTCGGACACGATGCGACTCGAACTCGCCGGCACTGGGATCCATGTCTGTCAAATTGAGCCTGGACCGATCCGCTCGCGCTTTCGAGAACATGCCATTGCCCATCTCAAGCGCAGCGTCGACATGGAGAACTCGCCGCACCGCGATGAATACAACCGGCAGTTGGCCAAGGAAGAACCGAAGATTGCTGCCGGCTCAAGACCGCCGGAAAAGCCGGCCGAGGCCCGCGCCAGGACCGGTAAAAGGATAGGACCAAGTTATCGCCTTGGACCCGAAGCAGTGCTCGACAAGCTGATCCACGCTACGGAAAGCGCCCGACCAAAGCCGCATTACTATGTTACCGCACCCACATTCGTGATGGCTGCCGCCCGCCGCCTCCTGCCCGCCAGGGCGCTCGATGCGCTTGTCAGCAAGGTGTCTTGAGAGATCAATGAATATTCTCGACTATTTCGTGCCAATTGCCATCGCCGCGGTCTTTGTCGTGCTGCTGTTGGGCCTTTGGAACATGATGCGCGGTGGCAACCCCAACAGGTCGCAGAGTCTAATGCGATGGCGAGTCATCCTTCAGTTTTGCGCGGTCTGCCTGATCATGACCGCAATCTGGTTCGCCCAAGGATGACGCACAAGTGACGGTGGCGTGAGTGAATTCAACATTGCATGTTAACGACTGTCGGGCCAGTTTGGCCGGCATGTGAAACCTGGGACTTCCGGTTATCAGCTGGACCAGTCGGAATGAACCTTGACGTGACAATTTGGGCGGCTTTCGGCGCTGGCCTGTTAAGCTTCCTGTCGCCTTGCGTATTGCCTTTGGTGCCACCCTATTTGTGTTTTCTCGCCGGTGCAGAGCTGGATGACCTCACTGCCATAGACGGCGATAACGACATCTCCTACGCAAAAATCCTTTTGGTTGCCTTCACTTTCGTCCTGGGTTTTTCGACTGTGTTCGTTGGGCTCGGCGCCACGGCATCGGTCTTTGGACAATTGTTACGCGAACATCTGAACATTCTTTCCCAAGCCGCTGGCGTCATTATCATCATCATGGGCCTGCATTTTCTCGGGGTTTTCCGCTTCGCCCTGCTTGCCCGCGAAGCCCGCTATCACCACGCCTCACGGCCGAGGGGCCTTGTCGGTGCCTACATCATCGGTCTTGCGTTTGCCTTCGGCTGGACGCCGTGTATCGGACCGATTCTTGCCGCCATCCTGGCCATTGCCGCCTCTGAAGACAGTGTTTCCAACGGGGCATTCCTGTTGTTCATATACTCAATGGGCCTTGGGGTGCCGTTCCTGCTGGCCGCCGTCGGCATGGAGCGGTTTCTCGAATTTGCCAAACGGTTCCGCCCTTATCTCGGTTCAGTTGAAAAGGCCATGGGCGGCCTGTTGGTGCTGACCGGTATCGCATTCCTGACCGGTGCCATGCAGACCATGGCCTATTGGATGCTCGAAACTTTTCCCGGTCTCGCAAATCTCGGTTGAATAGTCTAGGGTCCGTTGGCAGCCAAGTTTATGGTGCTGGTGCGTCCCAACTTATCTTTGGCCAACGTTTAGTGGCGTAGCAGGCCCCTCCCTTCAAGCCATGCAATGTAACATCCCCAGTGGCTTAATGGGACACGCCCATTCGGGATACAACAAGATTGGCATATGTTCAGGAGTGTTCGTCGTCGAACTTGCCCGCATGTCCTTCCTCATCACACCTGCAAAGCTGCACCTATCCCGTCAAACCTGCACCACAACCTTGGCTGCCAACGGACCTTAAACAGAATGAACTTGTTTGAGATTTCTGCCCTACTACTGAGCCTGTCGGCGATCTTCGGTTTCATCAATCACAACCTGATCAAGCTGCCGCACACGATCGGCTTGGTGATCATGGCGCTCGCTGCCTCCGGCGTTGTCATTGTCGCCGATCTCGCTGCACCCCAATTCGGGATCAGCGATGTCGTCACCGCCCAATTGACCCGGATCGATTTCGCCACGACGCTGATGGAAGGCATGCTGTCCTTGCTGCTATTCGCTGGCGCCGTCCACGTCGATCTTGACGAGATGGCCCAGCGCAAATGGGCGATCGGCATCATGGCAAGCCTCGGTGTCATCACATCGACTTTCCTGATCGGCGGCACAATGTATTTCGTCATGCAGATGGCCGGTGTTGGGATACCGTTCATCTGGGCACTTGTCTTCGGCGCATTGATCAGCCCGACCGATCCGGTCGCCGTGCTGGGATTGCTGAAAGTCATCAAGATTCCATCTCTGCTGAGAGCCAAGATTGCCGGCGAGTCGCTGTTCAATGACGGCGTCGGTGTTGTTGTCTTCATCATAATGCTGGCGATTGCCGTTGGCCCCGGTGCCCACGGTGAAGAAGTCGGAGTTCTCACTGTCATCAAGCTGTTTCTCGGCGAAGCGGTTGGCGGCGCTATCCTTGGTCTTATTGCCGGCTACCTCGCCTATTGGGCCATGCAGCGCATCGACGAACACAACATCGAGGTCCT
>JAEKFU010000324.1 GCA_016522385.1 Pseudomonadota bacterium | reverse complement strand
GTCGTCGAGGCTGTCCCAGCCCTTGATCAGCAGCACCTCATCGCGGGTCATATGCGGGGCATAGTACCAGCGCTGGGCGCGGTCATGGGCGATGTTGTAGATTTCGCCGACCCGGTCGGGAAACACCTGGTCAGTGGCGATCAGGTCCTCGGGATGGGTGTTCGAGGCATCGGCCAGCGCCAGCGGTGCGCGTTCGACGGGGCCGCGGATCGGGCGCCAGACATTGACCTGGATGATGCGGGCGCCGGCATCTTCAAGACGGACGGCCTCGGCCTTACCGAGGACATCCCTAACGCGCTGCGGCCCGCTCTTGGTCGTGTAATCGACATGCAGCTGGCGTGCAGGTCCGCGCAGACCGTCCGGGTTTTGCGCACCGCTGCCGCCATCCGAACGCCTTGTGACATCGAACACGACGACGCGACTGGCGCCGAACCTGGCTTTGAGGAGCTCCTCAATCTCCGGCAGATAGGCCTGTTCGATTGCGTTATCGTCATAAAGGTCATCGACTACCGTGGTGTCATGGATAAGTTCGAAGCCCTCGCGGTCGACCGACAGCGTATCGCTGATATCGCGCATGTCAGCAATCCTCACCGTGTGGTCTTCGTGATCGTAGAAATATTCCGGTGCGCCGCCGGTCAGGGCGGAGGAGTGGAATACTGGCTTGGCGTCCTGATGCTTGATAAAGGTCAGCGACGCGCTGATTCCGGATGCGGGCTCAGGCGATTGGATTGCCGGCAAGGTGGCAGAGGCAGTGTGTCCCATGGTTGGTGTCCTTGGCTGGTAGTGGTTGCGATGGCCAAAAGATGGGATGCCTGAGCTATGAAGTGTAATGAGTTTGCTTCAGGCGAACGTGAATTAAATTCAAGTCAAGCTATGTGCGGACCACGCGAGCCGGCATCGCGCCATTCGGCTGCCCTGGCCGTCAGCCAGCGTTCAAGACGGCGTCCGGCCGCTGTTGGCACTGTCCCAGATGGTCGGCACAGATAGTAAGCCGCACCGGTTGGGCTGGCCTTGCCGAACGGGGCAATCAGACGGCCGCGGGCCAACCAGTCGTCGACCACGGGCCGCCGCCCCATGGCCAGGCCATGGCCGTTTTCGGCGACCTGCAGGGCCTGTTCCATGACATCGAAGGTGATGATATCACCGGCTGCCGGCGGCTCAAGGCCATGTGCCCGGGTCCATTCTTCCCATTCGTCGGGAAAATGCGTTGTGACAATGAACCGGGCGTTGCTAAGGGCGATGTCGGTCGGCGTTTGTTGCGGATTCTCGAAATAGCCCGGCGCGCAGACGGGCATGGCCGCTTCCTCTAGCAGGAATGCCGCTTCAACACCCGGCCATGTGCCCTTGCCGTGGCGGATGGCGACGTCAACCTGATCACTTTTCAGATCGATGACCCGTGTCGTCGTGATCAGCTGTAGGTCAATCTCGCCATGTTCGCGCTCAAACGCCCCGAGCCGGGGAATCAGCCATGTGGCGGCAAGTGAAGGGGGCAGGGTGAGGCGCACGATACTGCGGCCGCTGGATGGCAAAAGCGCATCGGTTGCTGCGTGGATCTGACGGATTGCCGGCTCGATCTGTTCAAGATAGCGGCGCCCGGCATCAGTCAGCCTGGGGCGCCTGCCCGACCGATCGATCAATGCGGTGTGGAGAAACGCCTCTAGTTTGCGTACCTGATGGCTGATGGCCGATTCAGTGAGGCCGAGGCTCTCGGCCGCATCTCGGTAGCGATCATGGGTGGCTGCGGCGTGAAACGCTCGCAAAGCGGCAAACGGTGGCAATCTCATCTTCGGCGGCGACATCACTGGAGCCTGACCCATACGTGAATGAAATTCAAGGTAAGGAGCGAGTTTGGAGGGCGTGCAGTTGTCAGCGATGAGGGTGTTGACACTTGCGATAAACCGTCAGAACAGCTCAGCATAGCATAAGGTTGCTCGCAAACTGCTCACCATTTCGGGGGCTGGCTCATCCCGGCAAGGGACAAAACGTCATCTTCGATGTTGGTTCGCCAGCGAAGGCCGTGTTTCTGCGCCCGCTGGACGTCGTTATGCTCCGCTTGCGGTCAACCAGACCACGGCGCGAAGCATGCCTAGCCAGCAGACGCAGAAACGCGGTCAAATGATTCCATATGAAAAAGACACGCTCTAAGGGTGCGTGGGCGGGGAAGCGAGTGTGTGCTGACTTATTCCGCCAAATTAAGTGACTAACAGCAACGTGCCGACGGACTGTGCCTGGGCAACCGCCTGCTCGACTGACAAGCCTTCTTGCTGAATGCGATAGAGTTCATGATCTGACGGCGGCAACACGACCAGCGGGCGTAATCCATCCTCGCGGAACTTCAACTCACAGCGCAGGCCGCAGGTCGAATCCATGTGTTCCAAATCGTTGGCCAACATGCCACGCGTTGACTTCTGCGGTGCCTGATTGGAGTTGCCCGTTGATTCCCAGTACCGCTTGAACGGCGCCCATGCGGTTTCACACCAAACACCCCAACCAAACTGGTCCGGGTAGTCGATGACTGGAACTTCGAGGATGCAGTAGATGAAATGGCTATGGCCGCCGACAATGCAGATATCGTCGTTGATCAGACAGCTGTCGGCAAATTCGGCCTCCGGCATATCCCTTATGGAATCCGGTGTCGGAAAACAAACATCCGGCAAGCCGACATGAACCTCACCGCACTGCGAGCAGCGAAAGCGGAATTGTGATTGTCTTGTGGCCGTCGCGCTGGCCAATACTACGCCCATAACAAGTCTTAGTGTCTAACATTACCCTGTTGCGGAGGAGTCTCGCACAAAGTTATTTATATAACGTTGAGATGCCGATTGAGCTTACTGGGGTGTAACAGGTCATCGATTGTCCTGATCGTGCGGCGTTAGCCTTTTTATCGATGATTTGTCGCCAAGCGACGGCGATATGTTAAATTGGCCGGGTTTAGACGATGGTCTTTAGGAAGTTTGCGTATGGCTAGTTGCTGGGCATGGATTGTATCCATAATGACCGCAATTTTTGTGGTGCACGGAGCAGGTAAGGCTGCGGCACAACAAGTTGACCGGGATGACTTGTCGCAGCCGACGCCAGGCGAAATTGCTATGGCGGCGGAGTGCCGCGATACTTACAAGCGGATGCGTGAGCTTGAAAAAATTCTCGCAGCAAACCGTGATGAAATTGGCGCAATGCAGGTCAACGTCAACAGAAGCAGTCAAAAACTCGACGAATTGGAAGCCAAGTTCAAGACGTTGGCCAACAAATCTCAAAAGAGCAAGGCAGCCTACAAGGCTGCTTTGGAGGCCAAGGCAGCCTATGAGCAGGCCGCAAAGGGGCACAATGCCCTGATTGACAAGCACAACGAGCTCACCAAGAAACGAATCAAGTTTTCGGATGAGTATTTTGTGGTCAATCCGAACTATGTCGGGAAGTGTTCCGGAACGATTTTCAAAGCCCTGTCGGTCATTTTGACCTGCAAGGACGAGAAGTCCGAATGGTGTGATCTGCTGAAGTGATCAGCTTATCTGCCCTGCCGCATGGCCGGCTAATTTGGCTGTGTGGCCGGCAGTGATCTGTAGACCAGGCCTGAACGATTTGCGCGCAATTTGAACGAATTGCAAGATCAAATGTCAACCCAGATGTGTAAGTCTCCCGCAATAAGAGGGAGTTGGCATGACAAACCCCAACCGACATAATCGTGACGAGGTCGTGCTCAGGAGTGGTGCAATCGCCGCGGTTCTTGCCACATTGGGTCTGGTCGTGCTGGCGAGCGATCGTCCGGTGCTTGTCGAGGTTAACAATGAAGGGCCGATCAGGATCGGCCAGACGGTCAATCACTCAACATCACTTCGCCAGATTCCGCACTGGTTGGTGCCCCCAAACAGGTCGACTGCGGCTCACGGCAATCCGTCCGCTCGCGGCACAACGAAACACTTGTTCTTGCAGACCCTTTCGTCGGCGGCGGAGGTCGAGAACCATTATCGCGAAATGCTGACCCACAATGGGTTGCAGATTGCGGTCGTACGGCCAAGGAAGTCTGAGCTCGGTCTTGTTGCGATCATTGATGCCTATGATGATGCCACCGGGCGTTTCACACAGATCATGATTCGCGATGTCGGCGCGGTTCGGGCGATCGAGATCAGTTATCGTGATCCGAAATCCCGTACAACCGACCTCACCTGAATCTCAAGATACCCCCAGATCATCACCACAGCTACTGGCCGCGTCGGTGGCTGAAGGCTATTGTTGGTGCTCCAGCAAACTATCAAGGGAGGGTCTGGCATGCCATTGCCGCAGTTTTTCATGATTGATGCGGCACCGGCGCCGGTTGCCACATTCTCACATGCTGCCGAAATTGACGGGTGGGTGTTTCTGACCGGGCAGATGCCGACCGACCCGGACGACGACGGCAAGCCCTTGCCCGACGGCATAGAGGCGCAGACCCGGCGTGTGATGGACAATCTGATCATCGTTCTGAACGGTGTAGGATTGGGGTTGGAAAATGTTGCGCAGGCGCGCGTCTATATCACCCATTTCGAACGCGACTATGCGGCGATGAACAAGGTCTATAAGTCGTACTTTGCTGAAGGCAGACTGCCCGCAAGGACCTGTGTCGGAGTGACGGGTCTGGCCGTCGGTGCTTTGGTCGAAATAGATATGGTTGCGCGCCGGCCATAGAGTGTTGTGGGCATCTTGTGAATCAAGGTCCCCACGCGATTGCTCCTCGATGCTGCGGGAGTTACTCGCAAGAAATTTCGCTTCGCGTCACCCTGACGATTGCCGGAGTCCAGTGGCCAGTTTATCGAGGTGGTGACGAATTTCATCGTATTTTCCAAGAGCGCTTTAACTGTCGAGATGGTCATCCATTCGATAGGTCTGGGCTTCGATATTGCCGATCCAGCTCCACATGGCCAGCAACGGTTCGCTGGCGGTTTGCATGGCGTGCGGAACCCAGGACGGATGGTGCGCGAATTGACCAACCCGACGGGGCGCGAACGGCATGTCAGGCGTTCGCCACTCAGCCGTACCAGACACGATCAGGTAGAGTTCTTCGGCCTCGTGCGAATGAAACGGATAGTAAAGGTTTGGCTGCTGCAGAAACAGACCGGCACGCATGTCATCGCTATGGATTAGACCGCCAGGGCCGATGATCTGACAGAAGGCCATCTGGATGCCGATGTCGTATGGAATCGGGTCGAACGCACAAGTGTACCATTTCAACAGTTGCTGAACCTTGACAAGCTCGCCGGCAAGCGTCGACGGACTTGCCTTGAGCGCATGGTGCAGATGCCGGTCGATCGGCGGGACTGTTGACGGATCTCCTTGTACCGCACCCTTGCGGGCGGCCATTAGCCCGCCGGCAACAAGAGCGCCGGCAGTTGAGCCATGGCTCCCGTAACAGCTGGCGGCAATTTCGAACAAATTTGTGAACGGGTTCATCGGCGACGGGCGTGCAGCGTTTTGCTCGTGATCAGCTGGCTTTTCTGGGGCCGTCACGATGCAAAAGAATAACATTCTCTGCTGCAGAAAAGCTCGCCTCTCTATGCCGATGCATGATTTTGCCACAGCTCTTGTCAAGCTCGCTGCTCGCCGGTCCGTAGACCGTGATCGGGCGGTCGATGCCACGCAAAGTCTCCTGGCCAAGTTCAGTCCAGTCGAAATGGCAGTAGTTGGTGAAGGCATCGCTGGCGATTATGGGTGTATGGTACTTCTTGGTCAGGGTTTCAAGGCGCGAAGCCTCGTTCACCGTTGCGCCAAATACGGAAAACGTCAGCCGGTCCTCCAGCCCGACGTTGCCGAACATTACATTGCCGATATGAAGCCCGATGCCGAAATCGATCGGCTCATCACCGGCTTTTTCGCGCTCGGCATTCGCCTGTTTCATCCTCAAGAGAGCCTCGCCTGCGGCGCTTAAGGCCAATTGGCAGGCTTTGGTGCTTTCAGCCTTGTTGCGACCGCACGGAAACACGGCAAGGAACCCGTCGCCGATGAAGCTGAGGATTTCCCCACCGGCATCAACAAACGCGCTGGCGGCATTGTCGAAGAATAGATTCAGGGTGTCGATGTAGCCTTGCCGTCCCAATGTTTCGGCCAGCACTGTGGATTTGCGCAAATCGGCAACAATGATCGCGGCCCGCGTTGTTTCTCCATCACCGCGTCGGGTCTGGCCGCTCAGAACCCTTTTGCCGGCATCGGCGCCGAGATAGGTCTCGAGCAAGTTGTGGGCAAGCGAACTCTGAACAGCGGATTTGCAGGCAACCGCCAGGCGTTTTTGCACGCGTAACAGGGAAGCAATTTCGTTTTCGGTGAAACCGCCGGGCCGATCTGTCGACCAGGAGCCGATCATGCCTTGACTTCTTTGCATGTCGAAGCCGGAACGAAACGCCAGGTAGTCGGTCAGGCCCTGCTCCCTGAAATCATCGAACACTGGAAATTCGTACCGGTCGGTGCTTTCCAGATGACAGCGCAGATGGTCGAGATCGTTGCTCAACAGATAGTAATAGGGGCTCTTCAGGAACTGGTCCGTATCGCCCTCAGAAACATGCCGATAACCTTCGATTTCGATGCCCTTGCCGCGCCGCCAGGTAAAACCCAGTGCCCGGTATAACGGGTGCAGCATGGAAAACGAGAGGTGGCTGCGGGCAAGCGCCAAGCCGCTGGCGGCGAGACGCTCGCAGCATCCGCGCACAACATCTTCCAGCGCGGAGTTCTCCAGCGCCTGGGTCATCAACCAGTCCGCCAATCTGTCGATCAGAATTGACGATGTCGTCGATTGGGCTTCGTTCATGTCTGTCCTTGCCTGTGACGATATAAATCCAATACGGCAGTTTACGCCTGATGGGTGGCTGTTTAAAACCTACCATGTGTTGTCGGCTGGCGGATAAACGGTTCGGCGTATTTGGGGTCTAAGTGTATGTTTGACAAGATATTGATCGCCAACCGTGGGGAGATCGCCTGCAGGGTTATCAAAACGGCGCGTCGCATGGGCATCAAGACCGTTGCGGTCTTTTCAGAGGCTGATGTACGGGCGCTGCATGTCGATATGGCCGATGAAGCGGTCAATATCGGGCCAGCAGCAGCTGCGCAATCCTACCTGGTGGTCGATAAGATCATCGATGCCTGTAAGCAGACCGGTGCTGAAGCCGTGCATCCGGGCTACGGGTTCCTTTCGGAGAACTCCGCATTTGCGCATGCGCTCAGCAAGGCCGGGTTGGTGTTCATCGGGCCCAATCCCAAGGCGATCGAGGCGATGGGTGACAAGATCGAGTCCAAGAGATTTGCAAATGCGGCAAACGTCTCTACGGTGCCCGGCTATCTTGGCGAGATCAACGATGGCACTGAAGCGGTGAAAATCGCCGATGAGATCGGCTATCCAGTTATGATCAAGGCTTCGGCCGGCGGCGGCGGAAAGGGTATGCGGATCGCCTACTCGGATGCCGAGGTTGCCGATGGGTTCATGCGGGCAAGATCGGAAGCCAAATCGTCATTTGGCGATGATCGCGTATTCATCGAAAAGTTCATTGTCAATCCGCGCCATATCGAAATTCAGGTGCTGGGCGATAAACATGGCAATGTTATTCACCTCGGCGAACGGGAATGCTCGATCCAGCGCCGCAACCAGAAGGTAATCGAAGAAGCGCCGTCGCCGTTGCTCGATGCCAAGACCCGCAAGGCTATGGGAGAGCAGGCGGTGGCTCTGGCCAAGGCGGTCGACTATGACAGCGCCGGAACGGTGGAGTTTGTCGCTGGTCAGGACCGCTCGTTCTTTTTCTTGGAAATGAACACGCGCCTGCAGGTCGAGCACCCGGTGACGGAACTTGTCACTGGCATTGACCTGGTCGAGCAGATGATCCGGGTAGCGGCAGGCGAGACGCTGGCGATCAAGCAAAATAGCCTGAAGCTCAATGGCTGGGCGGTTGAGAGCCGGATCTACGCCGAGGATCCCTATCGCAACTTCATGCCATCGACCGGGCGGCTGGTGAGCTATCGGCCGCCTGAGGAAGTGAGTGAAACCGAGACCAGTGTCCGCAACGACACCGGCGTCTATGAAGGCGGCGAAATCTCGATCTACTACGATCCGATGATCGCAAAACTTTGCACCCATGCCCCGACGCGCAAAGATGCCATCAATCAGATGGCCGATGCGCTCGATCGCTTCTTTATTCACGGCATCCAGCACAACGTGCCGTTCCTGGCCGCCGTCATGGCAAACGAACGCTGGCGTGGCGGTGAATTGGCTACGAGTTTCATCGATGACGAGTTTCCCGAAGGCTTCGACGGCGCTGTGGCTTCGGATGAGGTCAAGCGCACGCTGGTTAGTGCAGCAGCGGTGCTCGATCACATGGAAAATACCCGTAAGCGCGAGATCTCCGGGCAAATGGGTGGCAAGTCGGTTCAGTTCAATATCGAGCGCGTCGTCAAGCTTGGTGATGACTGGTTTGATGTGACGATGGGAGTGACAAGCGACAACAGTGGAACCGTCATCTTTCAGCACTCAGCCGCGGATACGCCGGTTGAGGTGCGCCACAGCTGGGTGCCTGGTGAGCCAGTTTGGCATGGCACAATTGGCGAAGCGACGGTTAGTGTGCAGGTCAGGCGGATCCTCAACGGGTTTCGTCTCAGCCATCGCGGGGTTGAGGTCGAGGCGCATGTCTATACCAGGCGCGAGGCGGAACTTGCCCGACTGATGCCGGTCAAAGTGCCGCCGGATACGTCCAAGAAGTTGTTGTGTCCGATGCCGGGGCTGGTGGTATCGCTGGCGGTCGATAAAGGCCAAGAAGTCAAGGCCGGTGAACAGTTGTGTGTGATCGAAGCAATGAAGATGGAGAACATTCTCCGAGCCGAGCGCGATAGCAAGGTGAGTATCATTCATGCCAGTCCCGGTGACAGCTTGGCGGTTGATGCGGTGATCATGGAGTTTGAATAGGCAGATGTCAGAACGCGGATTTGCTGTAAGGGCTCTTGGCGAGATCGCGATCCGGTGCCGGGACCTCGACAAGATGGTGGCGTTTTACCGCGACGTCATCGGCCTTGAGGTGTTCGAAGGCGGGCATCGTGACCGGATCGTGTTTTTTCAGATTAACGAGGGCTACGCCGGACATACCTGTGTGCTGGCGTTGTTCAGTACTGAAGATGATTTTGTTGTGCCATCACCCGGAAACTCAAGCCTGCACCATCTGGCGCTGACAATTGACCGTAGTGAACAGGACGCAGTTATCGCCTGGTATAAGCGACTCGGTCTTGACTATCGTGTCGAGCTGTTCGACTGGATCGGCTGGCGCGGCGTGTTTACCGAAGACCCGGAAGGTAACACAGTCGAGCTGGTCGCCTTCAACCGTGGCCGTGGGACAGGGTGATGGTTTGCGGGTCGGACGCACGCGGTCATAAGCCATGTGCTTGTGTCCAGGGTTGAGTTTCGAGGATGACGGGATGCGGTTTTCAGTAGCATTCTCACTAATGGTTTTGCTGGCGGCGTGCTCGTCGGCCAAGTCCCCGTCGGAAGAATCGACTGATAGGGCCGTTGTCACGGAGAATATCTACCAGCCGACGGTGCATGCGATCCTGGCGCTTAGCGGCGGCTATAGATCAGGTCAAGAGACACAGGCGATCGAGACTGCGTGGCAGCGTGCCGGTGCGAACGAGACAGTGCGGTTGTCTTTATCGCCCGAAACTGTGACCGTGCGTCCGATGATGGCGGGACGCTATGTGCTGAACAGTCTTGTGGTCGACGGACACGAGCTACTGGTCACCGGAGACAACGAGCGCAAGGCATCGCCGGTGAGTGATGTTGTTCTTGATCCGGGTGATGTAATCTATGTCGGCGATATGATGATCCGTGAACGCGCGCCAAAGCAGGGCGTATCGGGCAAAGGCAAGACCAGGAGTATGGTGCTGCAGATCGGCACAAATACAGACCGGGCGCGGCAGGCCATCGCGTCCAAATACGCCGCGCAATCAGGTCAAATGCAGACCAGACCCCTGCGGCAGCGAAGATGAGTGGCACCTCAACTGTTCATATACTTATCCATGGCCGTGTCCAGGGTGTCGGGTTTCGCTATTGGCTGGCCGGCCAAGCACAGGACCGCGGCCTTACAGGTTGGGTGCGCAACCGCCAGAATGGGGCGGTAGAGGCGGTGTTTTGCGGTCGAGACACCGTCGTCAAAGACATGTTGACAGTTTGCAGTATCGGGCCGCGATTGGCGCAGGTGCGGCAGGTGGAGTTGCTTCAGTCGGACAGTGACGCCGGTGAGGCGTTCGAAATTCTTCCGTCGATCTAGAGCGTGTCTTTCTCAAATGGTTCCATATGAGAAAGACACGCTCTAGGGTCCTGACCATAGAGTCTGTTGGGGTTCAAATCGTCTCAACTGGGCCGAAAATTTCAGCAAACTGCTCCTTCAATGCGATGTCGACATCGTCCATCGTCACCGGCAGGCCGAGATCGACAAGGCTGGTCGCGGCGTGTCCGGCAACACCGCAAGGTACGATGCCGGAAAAATGCTCAAGCTCTGGTTCAACATTGATACTGATGCCGTGAAAGGTCACCCACCGGCGCACGCGGATGCCGATGGCGGCAATCTTGTCTTCAACGGTCAAGCCCTGTTCCGGACGGCGCACCCAGACGCCGACACGGTCCTCACGGCGTTCACCGGTAACATTGAATGCTGCCAGGGTGGCGATGATCCATTGCTCGAGCGCAGCAACAAAGGCGCGCACATCCTGTGAGCGGCGTGTCAGGTCGAGCATGACATAGGCGACCCGCTGGCCGGGGCCGTGATAGGTGTATTGGCCGCCACGACCAGTGTGATGAACGGGAAAGCGCAGCGCATCGACAAGGTCAGCTGCATTGGCGCTGGTGCCGGCGGTGTAGATCGGTGGATGCTCTAACAACCAGACGCGTTCCGGCGCATTGCCGGTCGCGATGGCTGCGGCCTCTCGTTCCATGCGGTTAACAGCCTGCGGGTAGTCAGTCAGACCGTCACTCACCTGCCATACGACTGGAGACGTGTGGTGAAGCGCGGCGATGCCGGGCAGAATTTGGTCCCTGGTTTGCGGTTGCATCAGCGTCCAATAGAGAAATGTCGGCGGACTGCAGAATAGCCGGTCGCATATCAGTTGGCGAGCCGACAATAGTGACAAAATAGGATCGCAAATCGGTTTCGGCAACGTGATCGGATATGCCTATTACCGTGAAGGAGCGAGCGACATACTGTTGATGTCTGCGCAATTCTTTCCATCTGCCCCACCATCCTGCGGTGGGCAGATCACAAGGGAGGTCCGTTATGTCGAGCTTCAGCATCTGCGTGTTTGCCGCCAGTGTAGTGCTGGTGTTTGTTGGAAGTCTGCAACCGGCAGTCGCCGTGCCGCTCGGCGGCATTGGCGTGCATGTGCGGCACGCCGATACGGGTACAACAGTCGACATAATCATCCACACCGGTTCGGCCAAGAAGCTACAAGAGTCCAGCCGGCGGGCCCATGGTGCCGCGGGCCCGTTGGCGCACAACCACTATTTCACGCGCGAGAAAATCGTCAAAGATTACTACAACGGTCACATTCCGCCCGCACGGGTGACGGGCCCGGTGATCTACACCTATCGCTGGTTTGACAATGCGAATGGCGGTCGCCGCTAGATTTGCCCACCAGGCGAGCATGTACCGCACGATACCGGTGCCACGGGGCACTTGATTTGGCCACGGCCCGCTGTTAAACACCGGCTCGCTCAAAGCCATATGTGACACGCGGTCGTGGCGGAATTGGTAGACGCGCAGCGTTGAGGTCGCTGTGGGGTAAAACCCGTGGAAGTTCGAGTCTTCTCGACCGCACCACATTTAAGCCTTTGAAGTGAAACGTGAGACGGGTTGAGCTATTAGAGTATCTTCCGCACCTGGGTGCTAATTTTGGGTGGCGGACTTGCGTCTAATCTTCACTCTCAAGGGCTACAATGAGCCAAAAATCTTTCCTATGCTATCCTAACAATCTGTTCCACAGGCGCTGACCTAGACAATTGGAAGTTAGCGACTTACTTCGCAGTCGGTCTGGCGGTATGTTTGGGTTTCCTGGCGTAGTCGCGCCATGGAATTGACCTGTTGGGCCGGGCACCCGTTATTGGAATATAGTAAAATGCACGATGCCCAATTTGATTGAACAAAGGTTTAGTGAACTTCGTCAGGCAATGGTCGATGTCATCGCCGCCCATGCGAGTTTGTGCGAAGACTACATTGACAAGAGCCAACTCGGCGCGAGGGTCATGACGGCCCTAGCCACGGTGCCTCGGCATCAGTATGTTCCTTTTGAATTGCAGCAATTTGCCTATGAGGACGTTCCCCTTCCGATTGGCTATGGAAAGACAATCTCGCAGCCTTTTATGGTCGCGCTCATGTCGGATCTTTTGGACGTCAGTCAGGAACACTCGGTGCTCGAGATTGGCACGGGATTAGGGTACCAGTCGGCAATACTCGCCGAGCTGGCAGAGACCGTTTACACAGTAGAAATCATTGAAGAGTTGACTAGTGAGGCGCAACGAAGACTACGGGGTCAAGGCTATACAAACATTCATTTTCGAACTGGTGATGGTACGTATGGGTGGGCGGAGCACGGACCCTACGACCGGATTATCGTGACCGCTGCCCCGGAGCTCATTCCTCCTGCGCTTCTCCAACAACTTAAGGCCGGAGGGAAAATGGTGGTTCCAGCCGGCTTGGCAAACTGCCAAAAACTGCTTCTCGTCGACAAAGATATTGCTGGCAAAGTGCATATGCGCGAGACGATCGAGGTTCGTTTTTCCGCACTGACAAGCACTCACTAGCGTGTCTTTCTCATATGGAATCATTTGACCGCGTTCCTGCGTCTGCTGGCTAGGTATGCTTCGCGCCGTGGTCTGGTTGACCACAAGCGGAGCATAACGACGTCCAGCGGGCGCACACACACGGCCTTCGGTGGCCCAAATCAGGCCATCGGACGTCGTTACGGAACTTGCCCGATGACCCCCATCGCGCTGCGTTCCATAACTCGAGCATGTTCCAGAAAAGTTGCAGCACTTTTCTGATAAGAACATGCTCAGATCTAATAGGTTAGCGGACGATTCACGTTTCAGATTGATTCAATCTGAAACGATCGTGCGCTAGCCGAGTG
>JAEKFU010000306.1 GCA_016522385.1 Pseudomonadota bacterium | reverse complement strand
CCCAGCGCACGTTTTTACACGGCCACTCCCATTAACAGACCCCCGGCTCATCGCGATTCGGACAGATTGAAGCTGCTCATTTGATCGCATGCGCCACGTACCACCGCTGCTCGCGTAGCACCTCATTCAGGGATTCACGTTGGTAACGAGGCGACGGATCATCCGGAACTGACTATAAACAGGCGCTCCTCTTGTGTTTGTCTATTTCGGCTTTCTTCGCTTGGAGCCCACTGGTTTAAACTCCCGCAACAGGTCGGCAAGGCCGCTGTCATCGACAAGGTTTGCAGCTTTGGAAAGCTCTGCCCATTTCCAGTCGCGTTCGGCCTTTTGCGGCCAGTCGTTCTCCTGGCTCTCGACCAAGAGAGGGTATACGCCCACGTCGCACTGCACTTTCGATCCGTCGTCCATGAGTTTTCGGTACTGGAAATGGCCGACGGCCACATTGGAGATCTTGCCGCGCAATCCGGCCTCTTCGAAGGCCTCCAGCGCCGCGAGCTGGTGCGGCGAAAGACCGGTCTTCGGCCAGCCCTTTGGGATCACCCATCTTCCCGTATCCCGGCTGGTGATGAGCATCACCTTCAGGCGCCCGGCATCGAACATGTAGGGAAGCGCCGCATACTGTTTCGCTTGAGCCATAGGATTATTATCGTTGAAACCAATGAGTCGGCAATGCCAGCTGTGGACAAAGCCAATTGGCCGCTAATTGTGATAATTTCAAGCCGGCAAGTCGCGGCCCTCCTTAAAAACAGAAATGGTGTGGCAAATTTGGCGCCATGCGATCCCGGAATCTCCCCACTGTCATGGAACTGTCATCCAACTGTCATGTAGCTGCAATCTACATGACATAGGGCCTGACTCCTGGATGTTTCGATCGAGGAGAGGTGAACCGTGAACCGCTTAACAGCATATGTATCCGTTTTTGCTACTGCAGTTGTGATTGCCGGCGGCGCTGAGGCGCGCACCCTCATTCAGAACAAGGGGTCCGATACCCTGGTGAATGTCGCTCAGGCCTGGGCGGAGGCTTACCGGAAGATCGACTCCGATGTCGCCGTCGCGGTGTCGGGCGGCGGGTCCGGCACCGGCATTGCCGCCATGATCAACGGCACGGTCGGTATTGCCAATGCCAGCCGGGCCATGAAGCAGAAGGAAGTCGACCTGGCCAAGTCGAAGGGCCAGAACCCGGTGCAGCACATCGTCGGCTATGACGCCCTTGCGGTCTTTCTGCACAAGGACAATCCGGCCAAGTCGCTTTCCATCCCGCAGCTGGCCGAGATCTACGGCGAAGAGGGCAAGACCGAGAACTGGGGACAAATCGATATCGAGGTTCCCGGCTGCAAGGGTCAGGAAATGGTGTTGGTCAGCCGGCAAAACAACTCGGGCACCTATGCCTATTTCCGCAAGGCTGTACTGGGCAAGAAACGCGACTACAAGATGGGCACGCGTGACATGCATGGCTCCAAGGACGTGGTCGACCTTGTCGAGAACACCCCGTGCGCGATCGGCTACAGCGGCCTTGCCTATGCGACCGACCACATCAAGACGGCCTGCATATCGAAGGAAAACGGATCTGAGTGTGTCGAACCCTCAGTGGCCACCGCCAGCGACGGCAGCTACCCGATCGCACGGCCGCTGTTCATGTACACAAACGGTGAACCCGAGGGGAAGGTCAAGGAGTATCTTGACTGGATCCTGAGCGATGAGGGCCAATGCATCATCCTCGACAAGGGTTATGCGCCGGTGCGCAAGGTGACCTGCAACTGACAAGAAACTGCCGGATCGGCCATCACCGGCCGGTCCGGCTACCAAGCGTTACCGGCCCAATAGGTGTGGCCGGCCGCTGCGCCTGCAAACCGGACTGGAGCATTGTCGAATGTCGCACTATGAGGAACGCCTGACCAGGGATCTCGACCGGATCCAGAAGGAGATCGCCGATCTCGGCGAACTGGCAGTCACGGCATTGAAACAGGGCGTCTCGGCCAGCCTCACCGGCGATGTGAAGCTGGCCAACCGGACGGTCATCAACGACAAGCCGATCAATCGCAAGAAGAAGCTGATCAACGATCTGAGCTACGCGTTCCTTGCGGTTCACCAGCCCAGCGGCGCCCATTTGCGCCAGTTGGTGGCGGTCATGGGGATCGTCGATGAACTGGAACGGATCGGCGATTACGCAGTGACCATCGCCAGAAATGCCATCCAGTTGCCGAAACAGCCGGGCGGATCGGTCAAGGAAGAGCTCGAAGCGCTGGCTGAAAACGCCACCAGTACGGTCGAGCAGTCGATGAACGCCTTCGTCACGCAGGATGCCGATCGCGCCAAGCAGACTCTTGGCATTGCCAAGCAGGCCGAGGCCCGCTCCGACGCATTGTTCGAAAGTTTGGCCGGCGAGGATGGTACCGGCGAGAATGTCCGCTATGTCGTGGATACGCTGACCATTTCGCACCTGCTGAAGCGCGCCTCCGACCGGGCCCAGAACATCTGCGAGGAAACCGTCTTCGCGGTAACCGGTGAGCCCAAGAAGCGAAGCGTTCTGAAGATGCTGTTCCTCGACCCGGACAACAGCTGCCAGAGCCAGATCGCCGAGGCCGTGGCACGCCGGGCGTTTCCGCGCAGCGGCGAGTACAGCAGCGGCGGCCGCGAGGTGGCGAAGGACCTGGCCCCCGGCTTGCGCGACTTCATGGAGTCGAAGGGCCTGGCCCAGGCGCAGGTCACGTTCGATGCAGTCGAGCCGGACCACGAGCATGCCGCGGCCTTCGACCTGGTGATCAGCCTGAAGGGTGACGTCGAGGACTACTTTCCGGGGCAGCAGCCCTATCGCACGACTTACCTGGAGTGGGAGGTCGGCGACGGGCCCACGGAAGCCGACGACGCGGCATCGAGCTACAACCAGATGTACCGGGAGATCGGCGATCGCATCCGGGAATTGCTGGTGACGATGCGCGGCGAGGAGGCAGGCTGAGATGAGCGAAGCAATCGACACCCCCATCGCTGCTCCAGGCACCAAGACCCACAAGGAGGATCGCCGCGACTTCGACTGGTACATCGACCGCGCGGTCCAGACCGTCGTCTTCATCAGCGGCATATCGG
>JAEKFU010000273.1 GCA_016522385.1 Pseudomonadota bacterium | reverse complement strand
AGATCATACTGTGCTGGCTGTTGCGATTGTCGTTGAGAATCTCGCCGGCGGGATCGGAACGGTAATATTCGTCGCCTATCTGTCGGCCCTATGCTCCAGCCCGTTGCACACTGCAACGCAATTTGCGTTGCTGACGGCACTGGCATCCGTCGGTCGCACGGTACTGTCGGCCAATGCCGGTTTCATTGCCGAGGCGACAGGTTGGTTTAATTTCTTCATCATCACTGCGCTGGCAGCGATCCCCGGGCTGATGCTGTTGTACTGGCTCCAAATGCGGGAACATTTCGGCGACATGGCGAAAGCCGAGCGTTCCTAGATCAGGATCGATTTTGATTTACTCAATCAAAATCGATAAACCTGATCGACCTTAATAATTTAGAGGACGATTCACGAAATTGATTCATTCAATCAATTTCGATCGTGCTCTAGAGCGTTTCATGTCGATTTGGAAACGCTTCTGGTTGTCCTGCGGCGGGCTGCGGAGCAACAATTGACCTTACAGGAAAATTGCCCCGTCAGAATGGTTCCATGTCTACATGAAACGGTCTAAAAGGGCCGGCGCGACTTCATGGCGGCGATCAACGTGCCTTCGTCGAGATAGTCCAGTTCGCCACCAACCGGCACACCGTGCGCCAGACGGGACACAGAGACGTCACATTCCTTCAGGCGTTCGGTAATGTAATGCGCCGTTGTGTGACCATCGACAGTTGCGTTCACCGCCAGCACGATTTCCTTGACCTCAGGCGCTGCAGCGCGCTCGACGAGTTTCGAAATATTGAGATCCTCCGGTCGCACACCCTCGATGGCCGACAGCGTGCCGCCAATTACATGATAATGGCAGTTGATGGCCGCGGAACGTTCGAGCGCCCATAAATCGCCGACTTCTTCTACGACGCAAATGATGGTGCGATCGCGGCGCGGGTCTAAGCACATTGCGCAAGGATCCGATGTATCGACATTTCCGCACGTCGAACACACGGTGACGTTGTCATGGGCGGCTGTCAGGGCTGAGGCGAGCGGGCCAAGCAGTTTTTCCCGATTCTTGATCATATGAAGAGCTGCGCGACGGGCCGAGCGCGGACCCAGGCCCGGCAGACGTGCCAGAAGCTGGATCAGTCGTTCTATTTCACTGCCGGTCGCGCGTTGGGCCATTTGATCAGAACGGCATCTGAAAACCGGGCGGCAGCGGCAAACCACCGGCTACGTCTTTCATCTGATCGGCGACCATCTGTTCGACCTTGCCACGGGCATCGGTATGCGCTGCGACGATGAGATCCTCGAGAATTTCTCTTTCATCAGGCTTCATCAGGCTGTCATCAATGGTCATGCCAACCATGGTGCCCTTACCATTGAGCGTGACGGTGACCAGACCACCACCTGATTGGCCAGTGACCTGGGCTTCTTCCAGACGGGCCTGGGCTTGCTGCATCTTGGCCTGCATGTCCTGCACTTGCTTCATCATCTGGCCGAGATCTTTCATCGTCGCCTCATTCGTTCAATTTTTGAAATTGCTCAACTTTCGTCGACTGGCGGACCGAGGTCACTATTGTCCGGAATCGTCGGCTGTTCAGTGTCAGTTACATCGACAATCTCCGCGCCGGGAAATGCGTCCAGGACAGCGCGAACCTCGGGATGCCCACGTGCCTTGGCGAACAAGCTGTGACGCTGCTCGCGACGCCGCTGGTCCAGCGGCGCGTCGCCCTGTTGCTGTGACAACGAGACGATCCAACGCATGCCGGTCCAGGCTTCCAACTTGCGACCAAGTTCACCGGGCAGACCGCGGGGCGCTGCGGGCTCCAGGGCAATCTCAATCTGGCCGGGCGCCACCTTGACCGGGCGGACCAGACGTTCCAACTCGGATTTCAGCTTGATGTCGCGGCGCTGGCCGACAAACTCAACGATCTCTTCAAAGGTCACCAGCTGCACCTGTCTGCTGGTGCCGGACGCGGCGGTTTCATCAGTTGACGCATCGGCCTTCTCGGCGAGGGCGCCCAGCATCGTAGGCGGCCTGTGAACCACATCGCCAGCAGGTGGTGCAACCGACGGTGTTGCCGCCGGTGAAGGAACTGGGCCTGCCGCTCCACCGGTCTGCGTCGGCGCTGCCTGGACCTGTTCGCGGGCGGCGTTCACAAGATCGACCGCGTTTGGCAATTCAGCGGCATAGGCCAGGCGGATCAGCACCATTTCAGCAGCTGTCACTGGGTGGCTGTTCTGTGCGACCTCCTGGATGCCTTTCAGCAGCATTTGCCAGGCACGGGTAAGGTGCGACATGGCCAGTTCTTCGGCAAACGCCCGACCACGCTCGCGTTCGATTTGGGTGTGAGCGCCCGACTTGTCTGTATCCGGCACGATCTTCAGCCGGGTGACCCAGTGCACGAAAGCGGCCAGGTCAGTCATTATGGTGACGGGATCGCCGCCGCCGTCATATTGCGCCCGCAGTTCAGTGATGGCCTCTGCGGCGTCGCCCTTCATGACAGCACCGAACAGGTCGATGATCCTGGAGCGATCAACAAGACCGAGCATGGATTGAACATCGTCAGTCGATACTTGGCGGTCACCGTATGAAATCGCCTGATCAAGCAGCGACAGGCCGTCTCGCACCGAGCCCTCGGCAGCGCGTGCAATCATCAACAGCGCCTCCTCGTCCGCAGAAACGTCTTCGGCCTTGCAGACATTGGCGAAATGTTCAGCCAGCGCCGGAATATCGAGCCGGCGCAGATCGAAACGCTGGCATCTTGACAGCACGGTCACCGGGACTTTGCGGATTTCCGTGGTGGCAAAAATAAACTTGACATGCTCGGGCGGTTCCTCGAGCGTCTTGAGCAAGGCGTTGAACGCCTGCTTGGACAGCATGTGAACCTCGTCGATGATATAGACCTTGTAGCGCGCGGTGGCCGGTTTGTAGCGCACGCTCTCGATGATCTCGCGGACATCGTCGACACCCGTCTTGGAAGCCGCATCCATTTCAATAACATCGATATGGCGCGATTCGAGGATCGCCTCGCAGTGTTCGCCGAATTCGCCCAATGCCACGGTCGGCTTGTCGCTGCCGGTGTAGTTGAGCGCCCGGGCTATAAGGCGGGCTGTGGTGGTCTTGCCGATGCCGCGCACGCCGGTCAGCATATAGGCTTGGGCAATGCGACCGGCCTCGAAGGCATTAGTCAGCGTGCGCACCATGGCGTCCTGACCGATCAGGTCTTCAAATCGCTTTGGACGGTATTTGCGGGCCAGGACTCTATAGCCGTCAGCAACGGCATTGTGGGGCGCGGCCACAGACTCGGAAATCGGCTCTTTGGGCTGATTGTTCAAGCTGTCTCCCACCTGTCGCCCCCGCTGGCCTGGCGCACCGGGCGCGCCTGGATCAGCAAGGCCGGTGTTCTTTTTATCAGCAGAGCGGGAGGCTGGACGGGCAACCCGTGCCTGACTCGTTGGGGCTGCTACCTTCCGGTCCTGACCCGGTTGGCGAGCGGCGCGTCCGCCGCCAACCTCCCTAAAGTACTATATCAGACTTTGTTCCACCATATGCAAGCGTTGTGAGTCTTTTCAGCGTTGAAAAGTGGCGTTGGATGTGCGCCGTAGGCGTGCTAACCAGCACACCGTTTGAACTCTTGCTTCTGAGGCACAGATGGCACCGCGACCGAGACTTGGTTTTGCAGATGCGAATCTGAATCGGGCAGCAGTGCAACGAACCAATCCCGCCTGGCTTTGTGAACGCCTCGATGATCCGACCAGCCGCTTCATATGCTTTTGCGATGAGCGTCCGGTCATCGATGTATCGCAGCCGGTCTTGCGCGCAGTGCAGTTCACGCGCCAGGAAATCGCCGATGCCTGTGCCAATGCGGATTCAGTACTGCTCGGTGTTGATGATACCGGCGCAGCCCTGTTCGCCCTCGCAGAGCGTTCAGAGGATAAAGAAAGTTCGAATGAGCCCCAACACAAACTGATTGATCTGCGTAGCCTGGCTTTACAGGGTGTCATGGCGCCGAACGAGTTGGGCCTGCTGGCCCAGGCACGTTCACTGTTGCACTGGCATGAGCGGCACAGGTTTTGTGCCAATTGCGGTGCTGCCACTGAACAGGCCGAAGCCGGATACCGGCGCAACTGCAATGTCTGCGGTGCCGACCACTTTCCGCGCACCGACCCGGTGGTAATTATGGTCGTCATCCACAATGACAAATGCCTGCTCGGCCGCAGTCCAAACTTTGTCGAAAACGTCTATTCGGCGCTGGCGGGGTTTATGGAACCGGGTGAAACGCTGGAGGATGCTGCGCGGCGTGAAGTTCTGGAAGAAGCCGGCATCACGGTTGGGAAAGTTGACTATATCCTTTCGCAGCCCTGGCCGTTCCCGTCTTCGTTGATGATCGGTCTGATCGGCGAAGCGCTAAATGACAAGATTGTCATCGACCCGCAGGAGCTGGAAGATGCCCGCTGGTTCAGTTTGGCGGACATCAAGGATATGCTGGTCGATCAGCACAAGGACGGGCTGAGAACACCGCCGCCGATGGCGATTGCCCATCATCTGGTGCTCGAAGTAATCGACCGACTATCGTGAAGACCTACCGCCAAACCTGATCATTTTTCACGCTTCAGTCGGGATCATCGGGCCAATTGCAATGCGCGGTCCGTGTTGTCCCGGATCTCGACTTTCGCCGGAGTGACGATAGAGCGTTTCTTTCTCATGTGGAATCATTTGACCGCGTTTCTGCGTCTGCTGGCTAGGCATGCTTCGCGCCGTGGTCTGGTTGACCGCAAGCGGAGCATAACGACGTCCAGCGGGCGCACAAACAC
>JAEKFU010000252.1 GCA_016522385.1 Pseudomonadota bacterium | reverse complement strand
TATGCCGATCCTTGCCCTGGTCGCCGGCTACTGCGCGGCGGGTACCCTTGTCTTCATGTGCCTGCCGCTTCTCATCCGTTCAACCACGCCGAATGCTGGCCGGTCACTGGTCTTCTTTGTCTTGATTGCCGGGCTGGCGATGCGGCTTGTTCAACTGGGCGCCGAGCCGGTGCTTGAAGATGACTACAACCGTTATCTGTGGGACGGTGCGGTAACGTCCTCGGGGGTCAATCCGTATTCAATTTCGCCCGAAGGACTCGCCGGGTCCGCGTCGGGGGACCACAGGCTGCTTGATGTGAAGGAGCAGGCAGGCGTGGTGTTCGACCGGATCAACTATCCGGAGTATCGCACGGTGTACCCTCCGGTTGCCCAGGCGGCCTTTGTGCTCTCACATTGGATTGCTCCGTTCAGTCTTGATGGCTGGCGCCTATTGCTGGTTGGGCTGGAACTGGCCAGCCTGGCGCTGATCGTGGCGGTGCTGCAGCTTATGTCGCGATCTGTGCTTTGGGCGAGCCTTTACTGGTGGAACCCGGTAGTCATCAAAGAGGTCGCAAATTCGGCACATACCGAGCCGGTTCTGGTGCTGCCGATGTTGCTCGGCGCCTACTTGGTGCTTTGCAGGAAACCGGTCTGGGCCACCGCCATGCTGGCAATTGCCGCCGGCGTGAAAATCTGGCCGGCCGTACTGATGCTTCCGGTGTTCAGGCAACTGTTGATGCGGCCGGCGGTGACCGTTTCAGCCGCGGCGGTTGCCGGTGGCATTCTTATCCTGCAAGTATTGCCGATCGTTGCCGCTGGGCTTGGTGAGAATTCCGGATTCGTGGCCTACGCGCAAGAGTGGCAGGCGTCGTCTGCCGCGTTCCTGGTCGCCGAATGGGTGGCGCATCCGCTCTCGGCGGCAATGCAATGGATCAGCACTGGTGCACTGGCGCGGGGACTGCTCGCGATGACCCTGCTGCTTGCAGTCCTGGCAATATGCCGGGTCAGAGCGATGGACGAAAATTCGGTGGTGCTGCGCATGTTCCTTATCAGCGCGGCGGTCTGCCTGCTCTCGCCGTCGATGTTTCCATGGTATTTTTTGTGGGTCTTGCCATTCCTTTGTTTCTATCCGGTGCGCGGATTGCTGTTAATCGGCGTCTCGATCCCGTTTCACTATCTCTATTTCTATTTTGCGGCTCAGAGCCTTGAGCACATCTACAACCAACGCATTGTCTGGCTGATCTGGCTACCGGTCTGGGCCTTACTGGCCTTCGACACCGGGAGAGTCTTTGCCGGTCGCAGCGCATCGGGCGTCTTGGACGATGCGGCACGGACATAAAGTCGGCGTCGTGATCCCGGCGCTTAACGAGGCCGAGGCGATCACGCGGGTGATCGGCGACATTCCTGCCTGGGTCGACGTAATCGTTGTCGCTGATAATGGCTCATCAGATGGTACACAGAGACTGGCAGAAGCGTCAGGGGCGCAGGTCACTGTCGCGCCCGACGGTGCTTACGGTGCGGCCTGTCTTGCCGGCATAGCCGCGCTGCCTGATTGCAGCATTATTGTATTTGTTGATGGTGACTATTCCGACTACCCGGACAGAATGGATCAACTTGTTGATCCGATCGCAGTTGATGGAGTTGATCTCGTGATCGGCTCACGGCAGCTTGGTCGTGCGGCGGCGGGGGCGCTGACGCTTCCGCAACGCTTCGGCAACTGGCTTGCCTGCCGGCTGATCAAGTTGTTGTGGGGCGTTTCGTATACCGATCTGGGTCCGTTCCGGGCGATCCGCGCGGATGCCCTGCGCCGGCTTGCCATGACCGATCGTGCTTATGGCTGGACCGTTGAAATGCAATTGAGAGCAATTCAGGAAGGATTGTACGTACGCGAAGTGCCGGTTGACTATCGGGTGCGGATCGGACGATCGAAAATCTCAGGCACAGTGCGCGGCACGTTTCTTGCCGGGCATGCCATTCTTGGCACGATATTCAGAATTGCCATGTCGGAGCGGACACGCAAGCGGTCGCAGACTTTTTGCTGATCAGCGTGAGATCGTCTTCCAGGATGTCAGCCACCCGCCGCCAATTGAATTGCCTGGCAAGGGCGATACAGTCAGCCGACTTGCATGACCGGGCCAAATTGCTTCCGAAGCCTTTTATTGCCAGCTTGCAGCCTTGCACGCCGGAAGGGAGCGTGTAGTATTACCTCGACAGCTATCGAAAAATTTGCGGCAGTCTGATTGTGGGGGGCAGGCGATGACTAGTCAGTTTGGGGGGGCAGTTTGCCTATCCGCGTCATACGCGCCGCTTGTGGACCAGTTCCTTCTGCGCGCGTATCTCCTTCTAACATGTTACTGGCCGCTGGCACCGGCGGAGCGCTGCTGATGAACAATTGTCTTGCGGTCGACCGCGAAATTGAGCTGAAGTTTGATGTGACGAAGGACCAGCTCGACAGGTTGCGCGACAAGGGCGTGCTCAAGGAGCTAAGCATTAGCGGGCCAAAATTCAGTAAGCTTAGATCGGTTTACTATGACACCCCGTGCCGATTATTGAAATCCAATGGGATCTCTCTGCGCATCAGGCAGATCGGTGACCGCTGGGTGCAGACATTAAAGGCCGGCCAAGGGGTGATTGCCGGGCTTTCGCAACCGGTGGAAATCGAGCGACCTGTTGCTAATTCGATACCGGAACTTGAGAACTTTGGGGAATCCGAGATTGCCGTAAAGTTTGAGCAACTGCTCGAGGGTGCTGAACTCGAGCCGGTCTTTGAGACGGTTGTCGAGCGCACGACGAATGAGCTGCAGGCCGTTGACGGTAGCCGTATCGAGGTCGCGTTCGATGCGGGTACCCTTGAAGTTGGTAACCGGAAATCTCAGATCCACGAGGTTGAACTCGAACTAAAGTCCGGCCGTGCGTCGTCTCTGTTTCGTGTGGCGCAAAAGCTGGCGACGGGAGAAAAGCTGCGCTTTTCCACTATGACCAAGTCTGAGCGCGGCTATGATGTGGTGGATGGCGAGGCATGCAAATCGCTCAGGGCGCAGCGCTACAGCCGGCCGGTATTGAAGAAGAACTGCGCCACCGAGGAAGCGTTCAGCGCCATCATGCGGGCGTGTGCTGGCCAGATTGCCCACAACTGGAAAGTCATCCTGGATACGACCGATATCGAGGGGCCGCATCAGTTGCGCGTCGGCCTCAGGAGATTTCGCAGCTCACTCGCGGCCTTCAAGAGCATTTCGCGCCGCAAGCGCTTTCGCCAACTGAAGATGGAAGCGCGCGCCATTGCCGCGTTGGTCGGAGAGCTGCGCGATATGGATGTCCTGTGCGAGGAGATTGTCGCTGTAGCTATCGACAAGCGCTCCAAGGAGAAGTCCCTGGTTGCGCTGCAAGAGCAGCTCAACGTCAAACGGCAACAAATTCGGAAAATGGTTGAGTCGGAGCTGGCAAGTGACCGCATGGTGTTGTTCCTGCTGCGACTGGGACAGATGATTGAAGCACCCAAGTGGCGCGCAGCGCCGTCTGAACAGCAGATGGCGGTCAACATTGCCGCGACTTCTTTGGACAAGAGTTGGACGCGTGTCGTGAAGTGGGGCGGGCGCATAGAGACATTGTCGATTCCCGAACGCCACACGATGCGCAAGGCACTCAAAAGACTGCGGTACCAGGTCGAAGCTTTCGAAACGTTTTATCCGAACCGCAAAACCAAGCCGTTCCTTAAGAAGCTCAAGAATTTGCAGGATATCTTTGGTTATTTGAATGATGTGGCTATGGCTGAGAAACTGCAGCACTTGGACTTTCATCGCGATAGCGATGCCGATGATCTGCAAAGAGCGATCAGCACTGTACTCAGCATTCATGTGGCGCAAGCGAAGCGGGCCTGGAAGCGGGCGCAGCGCTCATGGAACGCGCTGGAAAAGAGCGGTCCTTTCTGGGTGCAATAGTGCAACTGTGGATAACCTGTTAATAACTTTCGATGGCGCTTGCGGAGCCGACAGGATTATACCATCCTGTTCTTGATCGATTGGTGAGATAGGACTTCGGTTTTAGCTTGCTAATTTGATCACAGGGAGGCAGGGCTGTACTTCGGTGCGGGCCTGCCTTTCTCTTTGTTTGATGCATCTATTGCCACCATTCGTCTTGATGAAGCCGTTGCCGCCTGGCAGCAACGCGCCTCTATGAGGATCTCACCACCGGTTGGATTAGGGCGTGCCGGCGCACTGGCGCTGCTCATCACCATGGGCAGTTTGTGGGGGTTGCAATTCGCGATGCTCAAGCTGGCCGCCCAAGGCGGTCATTCCGACATCAACATCCTGATGCTGACACTGGTCCTTCTGTCGATCATTTTTTCGACCATTCTCATTGTGCGTAGAGAATTGTTCAGCGTGAATGGCAAGCGCCTCGTCTTCCTGGTCGTCACTGCGATGCTCGGCTACGTGGCGCCGCTGGCGGCGGCTCTGCAGGCAGCTCCGCATATTCCGGCCGGCATCCTGACCATGCTTGCCTCGCTGGCACCGGTGATCACGATACTGGTGGCCATTGTGCTGCGCACCGAGGCGGTTTCATTGCGCCGGCTGGCGGCACTGATACTGGGCGCATGCGCTGTCCTCATGGTGTTCTCGCCCGAGCTGGATATCCGCGGTCTCGGTATGTCGCAGTGGCTGGCGGTCGCGCTTGTCGTGCCCTTGTGCTATGGCGTCGAGTCGGTCTACATCGCAGCCAACTGGCCCAAGGGCATGACAACCCTGCAGGCGATTACCGGTGAGACACTAATAGCGACCCTGCTGATCGTGCCGTTTTTCGCCGTCTACGGCGAACCGGTGACCTTGCAGTGGGCCTGGTCGGACACCGTCGTGGCAATTTCGGTCTTCGTGCTGGCCGGTGTCTTTGAAAGCCTGATTTATCTCTATCTCATTCGCACCACCGGTGGTGTCTTCGTCTCGTTTGGTGCTTTCGTCTCTCTGTTCGCCGGGATAGCCTGGGGCATGGTGCTGTTCTCTGAAGCCCACAGCCTAATGGTTTGGGCAGCAGTGGCGATCTTGTGCATTGCGCTGGTGTTGGCCGGCCTTGACCGGCCCGTTTCGGCTGCCGGGCGCTAGAGCATGTCATGTTGATTTGAAAGTACTTCTGGTTTGTCCGGGGTGGGCGACTTTCCGGCATTCCCGGCGTAATCCGCCTTGGCCAACTCCCGATAAGGTCGGTGGAGCACTACTTGACCGCTTTGCAAACCTGCTTGGTCAGAAAGGCTCTCATTTGTCCTCCGCCTATGTGGTGTTGGAGCTCGAACGCTCGTTGTCGACTGGCCGCAATCTACTTTGACCCACGACGCCTAAGAAAACCCCTTATGGCGGAGCAGACCGGCTCCGTCCGATCACCAAATGTTGACCGGCGGTTTGGATGTTATACTGGTTCTTCAGCACGTTAATCGCCATCTCTGAGAGAATGAATCAGCATCAGCCCAGTTTCGGCAACGAATATCGCATCGCAGTACATGAGCTCGATGACAAGGTGGTCGCGCGACATGGCGATCAGGTGATCGCATCGAGCAATGCCGCCAAAGTGATGTATGAAACACGTTTTGATCCAATCATTTATTTCCCGAAACGCGACGTGATGGCGGTGCTGCGCAAATCCGAAGGCCGGAAAACGTTCTGCCCGTTCAAGGGTACGGCAACCTATTGGGACGTCGATATTGCCGGCACCACAATTGCCAACGGCGCCTGGTCATACCTCAATGCATTGCCGGAATCACATGACATCGAAGGTTATGTCGGTTTCATGCCGGAGGTCGCGACCGGCTTCGACCTGCACGGCAATGAGATCATGTCCAACTCGGATGGAAATATTTCCGGGCCGACAATCGACTGGCTCATAAAGGAAGCCTGGCAGTGCGACTCGCCGGAAGAGCTGACCCGGGCGCTGGCGCGAAAACTGCTGGAAGATGGTCTTGGGCTCTCCCGTCTCAGTGTCATGATCTGGTCGTTGGACCCACTGATCGTTGCCGAGAACTATCGCTGGCAAAGAGAGACCGATGCAGTCGAGAGTTTCAGCCCGTCCTATGACCTGCTCGAGAACCCGGCCTATGTGAACAGCCCGATGCGCCATGTCGCCAACGGACTTGGCGGCGTGCGCCAGCATCTCGACATCGAGGAAACCGAGTTCGAATTTCCGATCATGGATGATCTGAAAGCCAAGGGCGCCACCGACTATGTGGCGATGCCACTGCCGTTCTCGAATGGCCAGATCAATGTCATGACATTGACCTCAGATAATCCGGCCGGGTTCAGCACCGCCAATCTTGGGATGGTGTTCGAGTGCACGACAGTGATCAGCCGGTTCTATGAAGTCTTCGCGCTTAAGCAGAATGCCGCATCGCTGCTGGGGACCTATCTTGGCAAACGCACCGGTGCACGGGTGCTTGGTGGCGAGATCAGGCGGGGCGACGGTGACGAAATCGATGCAGCCGTCTTGATGTGCGATCTGCGTAATTCGTCGAAATGGGAGGCAGAACTTGACCGAGAGGCGTATCTTGATCTGCTTAACCGGTTCTTCGAACTGAGCACCAATGTGGTGAACGAATATGAAGGTGAGGTGCTCAAGTTCATCGGCGATGCCGTTCTGGCGATCTTTCCGGTCGTTGGCGAGCGCGCCTCTGCCTGCCAGAAGGCAATTGGTGCTGCCAACGATATCGCTCGCCAGATGCAGACGCTGGACGTTCCAGGTACCGGCGAGTCCGCCGAATGCGCCATCGGCGTGGCATTCGGCAACGTCACCTACGGCAATGTAGGCTCCGGCGAGCGTCTTGATTTCACGGTGATCGGTTCGGCCGCCAATGTCGCTGCTCGGCTCGGCGAGGTAGGAAAGCGGCTCGGGCACACGATCGTTACCACAGGTGAGATCGCTGCTGCGCAGATCGATGACCTTAAACCGTTAGGCAAAGTCGAGCTGCACAACGTCGCAGAGCATGTGGAAGCATTCGTTCCAGCAAATTGACCCGCATATGGTGCTTGCCTGGGACAAAAGCATGATGCCGTCATAGAATTGTAAGTAACGGCATCGTCTTTGACCTGTGTTCGGGGATTCTACGCGGCACTATGCTCAGGTAAGTCAGGCCCGCGCATCTAATCAATCAAGCCGGCCAGACGGCGGCCTTCCTGCGTTTTAAGTGAGAAGTCGCCGCCATCAAAAGGCCTGGCGGCATCTGTGCACAGCCATGCGATGGCCCGGGCCGGCCATTCGCTTGGAATGTGTACTGACGGGTCAAGCTGACTTACCGGGTTGATGCCAGACGCCTTGATGACGACCTGCATGTCCGTTGCCACGGTACCCGGACTGAGGCCGATGACCCGAATTCCTGCATCGCGATATTCCTTGTCGGCACATTGGGTCAGTGACAAGACGGCTGCCTTGGTTGAGCAGTAGTGACTCCAGCCTTCCATCGGGCTCGTCGCTGCGCCTGAACTGATATTGACGATGACGCCGGCCCCTTGTGCTTGCATCACCGGGATTGCCGCCCGCAATCCGTGGTAAACGCCCTTGTAGTTGACATCTACGACGTGGTCCCATTGTTCGGGATCGCTGTCTGCGAGATGGACGATGGGGTCAATGAGGCCGGCATTGTTAATGAGAATGTCCAGGCTGCCGAATTCAGCCTGACACAGTTCGACAGCTGCGACGACATCGGCATACCGGCTGACATCGCAGGTGACGGCGCGCGCCGCACCACCTGCCTGGAGGATGTCGTCGGCAATCGCTTCGATGGCCGTTGCCGAGCGGGCGGCCAACACGACGGCGACCCCGTGCTTAACCAGTTCACGCGCAGTAGCCGCGCCGATACCACGGCTTGCCCCGGTTACGATGGCGGCTTTACCCGTTAATTCCTGCATGTTTTAGCTCCCCGTCGGTCGGTGTGAATACACGACTGCAGTCAGGTAAACTAGTTTATGAAGAATGTGCGGGAAAGCCCTCCACGATGAAACAGACAGAGCCCGAAATGACGCCCAGCGGGCGTGCCCAAGTCCTGCTGAATCTCAGCAGGTCGCGTCGCCGGCACTTGCGTGCAGCATTGCCTGGAAATCTGCGAAGATCGCCTGCATGGCCGGTTTTTTGTAGGGATAAAGTTCCGGAGGATCCATGTCGTGAACGATCAGAGCGTTGTCGGCTTCGAACATCACCAACCGGCCATCGGGACATTCGGCACAGTCGATGCCGAAATAGTCAAGCTCAACTCCATCAGATATGGCCGCCAGGGCTGCGTGATGGCGTGAGGCGAATGCATCGCCGAAGCCAGACATGAATGCGGCCTCTTCAGCGCGGTTATCGATCGAGTTGTGCATGTCGGCGTTCAGATACCAGATGTTCCAGTCATCGGCGATGGCCATGTGACAGGGCATTGGACGGCCGGCGACGAAAACAATGCGATATTTACGAAATCGGCCGTCCCCGCTGCGGAAGTCGACATACGGCGAAATGAAGAACTCCCCATCGGAACAGTCTTCCAGATAGGTTGTGAGGTCGTCACAACGTTCCAGCTTTTGCAGGTTGCGCCCGGCATGCGAGCCGACCGGGCGAATGACCGCGGGCAATGCACTCTCCGGGTAGATACTGTCCAAGGCTTCGCGACCTTGCGCAATTGTCGCTAGCGTGGCGCGACCGCAACGTGTCGTTGCGGGCACGAGGAGCCCGGGGACGTCTTTCAGCAAGTTACAGATCCGGTCTCGCTCCAGCTCCGCAATCAGGTTGGGGCGGTTTAGAACGGGCCGGGGCCAGTTGCGCACGTGCCGTTCGATCTCGGTCAGGAACGCGCGGGTCTCATCGGAATCACCAGGTGCGGCTACCATCGCAACGTCGTGCTCGGGCAACGGGTCGGGCAGCGGTGTGTCCGGTAATATGTAAAGTGTCGTCAGTGTGATGTTCGAGCCCTCAAGCAGGAACTCCACCGGCGTGTTGCCGCCCATGTGAATGGGCGCAGCCAACACCAGCAATCGCAGATCGGTCCTGGCATCCGAGATTGTCTCATAAAGCTGGCATTTCGCCAGAGCAGCGGCCTGATAATTGAGGCCGGCGTTAGGGTTGCCTTTCAGTTGTTCAATGACCGATAGGTC